>NZ_JAKNRA010000016.1:0-60110 GCF_022213125.1 Oceanobacillus alkalisoli
CACCGCCAAAAACTCCAAAAAAATAAATAACGATGATAAATTTCTATCAAAAAAGAATCCAAGCCGCATTTTAATGACTTGGATTCTTTTTTTATTATTTTTGGCTAGTTATGTCCCAGCCTCTTTTATTTAATTATTACGGTTTACATAGATTCGTTTATGATCTTCCACTCCAGATAAGTAGACTGCAGCAGGGTCGTTTGCAGCATCGAGGCTGGTGGTTGAACCGTCTGCTGGTAAGGTGTCAGCAAATATTTCCTCATATTCCTCTACACTTACTTCCTGACGCGCTTTAAAGAGCTCCTCATGCTGATTCACGTATAGATGTTGTTGATAACCATGCTGCAGAATCCCTGTGAAGAATTCACCAACTGCACCTGAACCATAACTATATAACCCAATTCTGTCGCCACCCTTTAAACTGTCATTTTTCTCAAGAAGAGAAAGTAAGCTCAAGTACAAGGAACCAGTGTAAATATTACCGACTTTCCGGTTATATTGAATACTTGTCTCATAATGTGCTCTCAAGCGTTCTCCGCAAGCTTCCGTTCCTTCTTCCAGAATAGTGCGTAAAGCTTTCCAGCCCATCTTCGTATATGGAACATGGTAGCAGAGTGCAGCGAAGTCTTCTAAGCTGCGGCCGGTTTGTTCTTTATATTTTTCCCATACGGTGTTGAAAAAATGAATATACTGTTCATTTGAAAATTTACCGTCGACGCAAGCTGTATCGGAGTAAAGCGGGCGCCAGAAGTCCATAATGTCATTCGTAAAATATGTACTTTCATTTTCTATCGCAAGTAATTTTGGATCTTTGCTTATAACCATAGCTACTGCTCCTGCTCCTTGGGTTGATTCACCAGGAGTTGCCAAACCATACCTTGCAATATCTGAACCAATCACCAACACTTTACTTTTCGGATTTAAAGCAATATGACCTTTAGCCATTTGAATTCCTGCAGTGGCACTATAGCAAGCTTGCTTCAGTTCAATCGAACGAGCATAAGGATTCAAGCCTAATAAGTGATGAATATAAACTGCTGCAGATTTAGAATGATCAATTCCTGACTCCGTACCGAAAAGTACAAGGTCGATTTTTTCCTTGTCCACTTCATCTAATACTTGTAACGCAGCATTGGCAGCGAGTGTCACTGCATCTTGTGTAACTGGAGCAAGCGCCATTTCATCTTGGCCAATCCCAATTGTAAACTTATCCGGGTCAATTCCTCTTGCTTCTGCGAGCTTCACCATATCTACATAATAATGCGGTGCATAAAAACCAATCTTATCAATTCCAATTTCCACTAGCGATTCCTCTTTTCCCTATATATTCCACTTCAAAAGTGATGTTTTTCACATATTTATTTTTCAGCAATATTTAAATTTTAATATAAATAGTCGAAAGAAAGCAAATGATATAGGATAATTTAAAAAACGGCTAAAGAATAATTGCACCTCTTTAGCCGCTTTCAATTAGAAACCATATTCCGCTTCTTTTGCTGTTCGAATATCTCTTAAGGCATGTGTTAAAGATACGGTATCTTCGATTAAACGTTCGATTCGGAAATGAATATCATCATTCATGATTTCTTTCCGGTAGAAGTCTTTTTCTTCAATAAACACATACGACTGCGTAAGTTGGCCTTTCATGTATGAAATGATTGGTTTGATTTGTGTCTCTGGGATCAGATAGTGCTTAGAGGAACCCGCTGTAACGACAATACTTACAACCTTATCTTGGAATGCTTGCTCTGGAAGCAAATCAAAAATATTCTTCAGAGTAGCCGGCATCGAGGCCTGGAAAATCGGTGTTCCAACTACGATTGCATCAGACTCCATCAATGTTTTCGTTACAAAGCCTGCATCACCTGTATATTCCAAATAATTTCTCCCGTCACTGAATGGGATATTATAATTAGCTAAATCTAGCATCGTTACCTCGATATCCGGATATTTATCTTTAAACACCGTTTCTACATACTGGAGGGCTGTCCTCGTCTTGGATCCGACAATCGACCCTTGCAGTAATGCCACTTTCATCCTTGTCCACTCCTTAACTTCTCCATATATAATCAGATATAATAAGTTAGTTTCGCTTTATAAGTATTTTAATTAATAACTTCATGCAATACAATTGAAACGAACTGGAGATGGTAAAAATTAAGGAAATGACAAAAAAGAAGAGGAATGAAATGACTATTCACTCCACTTCCTCTCTTACAATTTCAAGCTTGATTTCTTCCATTTCCGTCGCTGCTTCCTGGAAGATGCGTTCTAGTTCATTTTCCATTACCTTTTTTCTTTCGGGATCTATTTCTCGGATTTCATTAAGTTCAGCAATTTGTGTATCCGTATGTTCCCGCAGAATGGTAAGCTGCCTTTGCTTCTCCACTTCAACAAATTCATCCCACTCTTGGTCAACTTCTGCAATCTGTTCAGCAAGAACCTCTTTCAGACGCTCTGTCTGTATTGCTTGCTCTTCTTTAATTGCATTATCGAGTTCTACAATCGAGCGCTCCGTCTTAACATCGAACCAGCTCGTTATTATTCCTGAAAGGGAAGAATCAGCAACCGTAGCAGTAATCCCTCCACCAAACAGAAAAATAATAAATATTGTAAGTGAAATAATCCATTTCTTATTCATTGATGCTCGATACGACATCGTCAAGCGCTGTTTTTGCTTCTTCACCAAGTTGCTGGGCGGTTACCGTAATTAACTCCTTTTGTTCGTCCGCAAGCCTTGTTACGACTTGTGTAACATCTTCGCGAAGATCACGAATGGTCCAATCCACTTGGTTCATTAAATTCCTAGTCGTAATCTCCTGATTCTCAGCTACTTCTGCTGCAAGCATTTCCTGTGCTTGACGAATTGCTTCTTCCAGCTCTTCAACTGCTTCATCCCTCGCTTGTCCGATATCCGCTGTTAATTGTTCAATTGCTACATTTCCTCTATCTGCTGTATATGCAGTAAGATCATCCGTTGCAAAGTTTAGAGCAGCATTCGCATTATTTCCGATTTCTAAATACCCATCAAGAAACACGTTGTAAAACTCTAAGCCAATTCCAGCTAGAATTTCCTGTTGCTCTATATCAATCTCACCGATATGCTCAAGTTTCGCTTGAATAATTTCTTCTAAGGTTTCTCCAGTTGCAAGTTCCCTGCTTAGGTCAATATCGATGCCAACCTGTTCTTTCAGCTGGTCATATTCAGCTTGCAGCTCCGGTAAGCGACTTTCCATATATGCTTCCGTATCAGTTTCAATCTCAGCAACCGTCTGATTGAACAAGTCATCGTACCAAGCACGAAGCTGTTCTCCAGCATTTGTCGACGCAAACACCGCTCCTGCGCTCCAGACGACAACAATAGCTAATCCAATCGAAATAACTTTCCCTTTGAATGTTTTAAGAAATGATTTCAACTAATAACTCCCCTTTTTTATTTATTTTTGTGCTAATAAATCGTTTAGATATGCTGCAATCTCTTTTTCTATTTCCACTTGTATCTGCACACCTTTTTCTATTTCATAAGCAGCATACACTTTTTTTGCCGATTGCTTCTCTAATAAATGATTTAATTGCGCCTCTAAGCCCTTCCCGTATCCCCTTACTTCCGATCTAACCTGCACCCTTTCTTTATCTAACAACACCTCCAAATCTTTCGAGTTTTCTTCCCTGATCCTCTCCCACTCCTTTTCTGATTTAATAGATTTATCATAAAAGTATGCTTGCATGCTCTGCACGACTTTCTGGGATGATTCTTTATGTAATTTCCATGGATTGTAATCACTTGCTGCTTGAATAGACACATTAAAAAAAGAAAGTAAAAGTAAAACGATTACTCCTGCTCGGATTATTTTTTGCATGTCCCTCCCCCTTTAACAGATGTTACGTCCAATCCTATCAGATGGAATAGTTAAAAGAATCGGATAATTAAACTATTTTTCTAATAGGAGGAAAGATAGTTTACTAGGAATCTTTCCGAAAGAGATAGACCTTAGACGCACTCAAATGCTAGGATCTATTTCCCGAAAGCATACTTTTCCTCGTATCTTTCTTTGCAGAGGACAAAAACATTAGAAAAACAGTCTAGCTTTAGAACTATAAACAAAAGGTATTTTTGCTAATCCATGACTTAATCATTAAAAAACTGCCATTCAGAATAAATTTCTGGAATAACACGCGTTTTTTCGACAATTTCTCTTTTCCTATCTAATGAAAAATGACAAAACTGAATCCAGTAGTTATTCATTTTATTGAAACCAATTCTATTAAAATTCGTATAGAGTAGGGAGATGATTAAAGACAGGAGGAATTTCAATGGAAGCTTTGACAAAGAAACGATTAAAAGCCTCACTAATTGATGCTGGTATTAGCACTGTAGTTTCACTAGGCGTGGAATACTTCTTACGGAAAAAAATTAAAAATGAAGCCTTCCACACCATTGTATTGCCAATGTTGAGCCAGTACACATTAGAATACGTACAATTAAAAAATGGCGGGCAAACAATTGGTTACAGACTAATGGGAATTGAATTAAAAAGTGAGGATGGCAAAGGTTTGACTAGCGATCAAATTTTAAAAAGAATGCTGCACCGTGACACGACTAGCACTATCGCATACTTCAAAAATAGAGATAGCTTTGAAGCCCAAGCAGGCAGACTCTTCCCGCATGACCTCAAAACCGGCACAATTGTAAGAGAAGCAACAGAATAATGAAACGACAGCTCTTCTAATCAGATAGAGCTGTTTTTTTCTAGAAACAAACCATTTGATTTTTACTTTAATACATAAAAGCATTACTATATTAAAGAAAAATGATTGACTATTAACGAAACTCGTCATATAATTTACTCCAATTACGTTATACAGGGGAGACAAGGAGAGATGAAGGATTTTGTCAGCAAATTATTAAATGGGATGAGCATTGGGATTGTTGTTGCGTTAATTCCGAACGCTTTATTAGGGGAAATTTTAAAAATATTAATCCCATATTTTCCGTCTTTAGAACATTTATTTGATATTACGGTGATGGTTATGAGTCTACTACCTATCTTAATCGGGGTAATGGTTGGGGTTACATTTAAACTGACACCAATACAAACTGCTTCCGTCGGCATTGCAGCAATGATTGGCAGCGGGGCAGTCACAAAAACAGAAGAAGGATTATTTGCATTAAATGGAATTGGAATTGTTATTAATACTGGTATTACAGCGGCGCTTGCAGTCTTATTTGTCTTATGGATTGGTGACCGGTTGAAAGGCTATTCTATTTTATTAATACCGACATTAAGTATTATCGTGCCAGGGATGATTGGCTATGCGTTACTTCCTGTCATTCGTCATTCAACAGGACTGTTAGGGGAATTAGTTGCAGCAGTTACGACAATGCAGCCGGTACTGATGGGCGCATTGATTGCGGTAATCTTCTGTCTGATCATTCTATCGCCTATCTCTACTGTTGGTGTTGCAACAGTTATTATGCTTTCAGGGATTGGCTCTGGAGCAGCAAATCTTGGGATAGTTGCGGCTGGAGTTGGACTTGCAATTGCTAGTTATAAAGCGAATTCTCTTGGTACTGCTCTTGCCCATGTGCTCGGTTCGCCGAAGATTCAGATGCGGAATTTCTTAATGAAGCCGAAAATTGCTTTCCCGATGTTAGTTACAGCGGCATTGCTCGGTGGGCTTGCAGGAGTGCTGAATATTCAAGGGACACCATATAGTGCTGGATTCGGTCTATCCGGACTTGTTGGGCCGCTTAATTATATTAACCTGGCTGAAGGTGGCTGGACGTTGCATAATATCACAATTATGCTAGGGACATTCTTCATCTTACCAATTTTGTTAAATTTGGGGTTAATCTATGTGTTCTCAAGGAAGCTCAAAATGATTAAAGCAGAGGATTATAAATTAAACTTTGAATAGGGCCGAGGGTTGAACATCCCCCGTCCCTATTTCTTTTCCAATTCACATCGCTGTTCATTGTGTAATCTTTTCTTTATCTTTTGTTTTAGACGAGCTTGATTCACTTTTTAAAAATCGGAGAATAGTCGTTGTTGCTTCCTCTACCTTTTCTGCCAAATAATTTGTGCGTTCATATAATATACTGCGGAAATGATCGAGTTGGCGTACAACTTTTGCCGTTAAAGCCTCCTGCTCTTCCATCCGTTTCTTAAGGTCCTCCATCTTCGTTTGGTCAATGGCGAAACGTTTCGTGATTTCTTCCTGGCTCCTCAAATAAGCAGTGACTTGATTGGAAAGCTGTTCATTTTCCTTTGAGATAGCTGTCAATTTGGCTAATATATTTCCGTAGTCTGCCTCAAATTCTTCCCATTTCTGCCGGTTCCTTATATATTCCCTGTCAGCTGATGCTTTCATTCCAGCAAGATGCTCCCGAGTGGATACGTTAAAATCCTCCTGTTCTTTCAGCCTTTCAGAAGCACGGTCATGGACATAGATTACTTGATTGTTATCATTAACCGCTTCATCAGACTGATATATATCTTCGTAATCGCCATTGATATATAATCCCATGGTTTCACCCCTCGCTTGATTACTCCCATTATTTTATGCAGGAATCGACGAGTTAGCGACTTACCGGTGATCCCGAGTAAGCGGGATTGTGTAATTCGCTTTCCGTCGGCCAATCCTCCGTCCAATTTTTTCTAAGATTGGTTCAAGTGACGCTTCCTCGTTCAAGTCATAATCTGCAATATTAATCCGTAAAACAGGGCAAGCATTAAAGCTGTCAATCCACTTACTGTAACGCTCATGCATTTCTTCCCAGTAGCTAA
Organism: Oceanobacillus alkalisoli; assembly: GCF_022213125.1. NCBI lineage: Bacteria > Bacillati > Bacillota > Bacilli > Caryophanales > Bacillaceae > Oceanobacillus > Oceanobacillus alkalisoli. The sequence goes on from NZ_JAKNRA010000016.1 coordinate 6,789, forward strand.
CCGGTGTTTTCTGCTCCATTTCCCGACCACGTTTGTTAATCCGCCCAATCACTTCATCTAAAGACCCTTCCAAATAAATCAATAAATCTGGATGTGGAAAATATGGTGTCATCACCATCGCTTCAAATAAATTTGTATATGTTTCATAGTCCGTCGGTGACATGGTACCTTTCTCATAATGCATTTTCGCAAATATTCCTGTATCTTCATAAATCGAGCGGTCCTGCACAAATCCTCCACCATATTCAAATATTTTCTTTTGTTCTTTGAAACGCTCTGCCAGGAAATAGACTTGTAAATGGAAACTCCACCGTTCAAAATCTTGATAAAAACTTTCCAAATAAGGGTTTTGCTCCACTTTTTCAAAAGATGTTTTAAAATGAAGTGCCTGTGCCAAGGAAGTAGTCATCGTTGACTTACCGACACCGACTGTCCCGGCAACTGTGATTACTGCGTCGTTCGGTATACCGTATTTCTCTCTCCAATTCATTTGTTTACTCCTTTAAGCCTCAACTGCTCGTGAATCATTTCTAATATTGTTTCCAGATGTTCTTGATTCTGCATGAAATCTGTTTTATCGCCGTCAATTCGGATAAGCGGGATATCCGGATGTCCTTTTTCAAATGCATCCATGAATTGTTTATAATCCTCTGTCAATTGCTGCAAGTACGTTGCTTCGATATTCTTCTCTATACCTCTTCCCCGTTTGCTAATCCGTTCCATAATCGTGTCAAGACCTCCGGTTATATAAATCATCAGATTAGGCAAGGGCATATCCTTCGTTAAAATTTCATATATTTGTCCATACTTATCAAGCTGGCTTTCATTTAATGTCCGTCTCGCAAAAATCATATTTTTTGCAATATGATAGTCCGCGACGACTGGACGTGCGTTCTTCAGAAAATCATTTTCGATATCTTCTAGCTGCTTATATCGATTGCACAGGAAAAACATTTCCGTTTGAAAACTCCACTCATTTATATCTTCATAAAATTTGTCAAGAAAAGGATTCTCACTCACAATCTCTTTCAACAAATGAAATTCAAAATGACTGGCTATCTTTTTTGCAAGTGAAGTCTTGCCGATACCAATCGGACCTTCAATCGCAATAAAAGGTACTTCCGCCATCATTACTCCTCCTTCAAATTAGATCTTTCATATTTTATCATATTTCGCATGTTCAAACCATCGCGATTCGCTGCTTCTTTTTAACAATATAGTACATTCGCCTTTCCCAATTTTTAAATTAAAGCATTTATTATTATAAGCTCTATTTTCGCAACCTGAAAAAGCTACGTACACCTTTATACAAACTAAAAACTGCCAATTGCTTTCATACAGTGTAAGTGTGCCTAACTCGAAACTTTCTACTGGAGGTCCGCAGTCCAGACACCTCTCGCACCTGCTGAGCGGCCGGCAAGCCTCCTCGCGCTGAGCACTAGCAGTGCCTAAGGATGCGCATCCGTCCACCGGGCAATTGAACGGCGATTAGAACGCCAGTCTAGAGAATGAGCAAATCACTTACGCTGGATGAGAGCAATCGGCAATTCATTTAATGGCTAGCCACAGATGCGAAAGTGGAGTTATTTGTAAGATATGAGGTGAAAAACATGCAGCGACTAGAAAAATTTGTAGATCCCCTTCCAATCTTGAACACACTCCAGCCAAACAAAAGGACAAAGCAAGGAGCGTATTACGATATTACAATGGAAGCATTCAAGACTAAATTACATCGTGACCTACCACGAACAACTTTATGGGGATATAACGGGCAATTTCCCGGTCCGCTAATTGAAGCCTTCCGCGATGAGCCTGTATCTGTAACATGGCATAACGAACTTCCAGACCGACATATTCTCCCAGTTGATACGTCGATTCACGGACTGGATAAACTCCCTACTGTACGTACAGTTGTTCATTTACATGGAATGGAAACAACTCAGGAAAGTGATGGCCATCCTGAAGCTTGGTATACAAGAAATTTCCAAATCACAGGACCGACGTTCAGCAAACGGACATTTCATTATCCAAATCACCAGCGAAGCACCTTGCTTTGGTATCATGACCATGCAATGGGACTGACAAGACTCAATGTATATGCCGGACTTGCCGGAATGTATCTATTACGGGATAAACAGGAAGCATCCCTTAACCTTCCTAGTGGCGAGTATGAAATTCCGCTAATGATTACAGACCGAAGTTTCCATCCAGACGGTTCTTTATCCTATCCTGCACAACCGGCTGACGCAGGGCCGAATTTACCATATCCTTCGATTGTTCCGGCATTTTTAGGTGATACAGTTGTGGTGAATGGAAAAGTCTGGCCATATCTGGAAGTGGAACCGCGTAAATACCGTTTCCGCATTTTGAATGGATCCAATACGAGAGCTTATCAACTATTTCTTGATGATGGAAGTGTCCTTCATCAAATCGGGTCAGACGGCGGACTGCTTCGAAAACGGGTGGATATGGAGATAATCGGGCTTCAGCCTGCCGAACGAATTGATGTTATTGTTGATTTTTCACAACTAGCCGGGCAAACGATTACACTGAAAAACAATCTTGGTCCAGATGCGGATCCAGCTGACGAAATGGGAGATATTATACAATTCCGTGTCACGAATCATGTGAAAAATAAAGATTCGAGCAATTTGCCCAGCAACCTTTCCTATGTGCCGTCTTTAAAACAAAACGATATCTCCACGGTCCGGTATTTAAAATTAGTCGGCTCAGCAGATGAATTCGATCGTCCGTTATTACTCCTAAACCATCTGAAATGGCATGACCCTGTAACAGAAAAGCCTAAGCTTGATTCAACAGAAATATGGGCATTTGTGAATACGACAGACTTTTCCCACCCTATCCATATCCATCTCGTCCAGTTTCAAGTGCTGGACCATCAAACCTTTGACCTTGAACGCTTCAATGAGGATGGGACGCTTATCTTTACAGGTTCACCTGAAGCGGCCAGCCCAAATAATCGCAGCTGGAAGGATACAATTGAAGTACCAGCTGGAACAGTGACTCGCGTGATTGCAAACTTTGGCCCTTATACTGGTGATTACGTATGGCATTGTCATATTCTTGAGCACGAAGATTACGATATGATGCGGCCGTTTCGGGTAATTACAGATGACGAGGACAAAAAATAAGGAAACCAGCTGGAAAAACTTACAATTTCCAGCTGGTTTTCTTATAATTGGGATGATTTATGGTGAAAAAAACGGGACAGAGCCTCTGTCCCGCTTCGATTAAATCGTGCGAATCCGGATAACGTCTTGAATTGTATTAATTTCCGCTTCCATACCTGGAATGACGTCTCCATTCACTTTCTCATCAATATCAATCATCGTATATGCTAAATCTCCACGGCTTTTGTTAATCATCGCCGCGATATTTAGGCCACGCTCAGAAATAATTGAATTGATTTGGCCCAGCATATTTGGTACATTATGGTGAAATACTGTAACCCGGCGTTTCCCTGTATAAGGAAGAAACGCATTCGGGAAGTTCACCGCATTTTTAATATTACCTGTTTCAAGAAAGTCTTTCACTTGGTGGGTTGCCATGCGAGCACAATTTTCTTCCGATTCAATCGTTGATGCACCTAAATGTGGTAACGTTACCGCATTGTCCATATGAAGTAAGCGGTCATTCGGGAAATCAGTAATATATTTACCGACCCGGCCCATCTCGAGCGCTACTTCTAGCGCATCTTCATCAACGAGTCCGCCACGGGAAAAGTTAAGAATATGAACACCAGGCTTCATCTGTTCGAACGCTTCTCTATTTAACATGCCATTTGTTTCATTTGTAAGCGGAACATGGATTGTTATATAATCCGCCTGTTCAAACACATCCTCTAATGACATCGCGCGCTCAATGTTCCGGGATAACTCCCAAGCGGTATCAACAGAAATGTACGGGTCAAACCCAATAACATCCATATCAAGGCTAAGTGCATCATTCGCTACCATTGCTCCAATTGCACCAAGGCCGATGACTCCCAATTTTTTTCCTTTCGCTTCACGCCCAACAAATTGCTTTTTCCCCTGTTCAACAAGCTCTGGTACTTCTTCGCCTTTTCCTTTTAATTCTTTCACCCAATCGATTCCGTTAAACAGATTACGAGAAGATGCCATGATGGAAGTAAGCACGAGCTCTTTTACCGCATTCGCATTTGCTCCCGGCGTGTTGAAAACGACAATCCCTTGATTTGAACAAGTATCAACTGGGATATTGTTTACACCAGCTCCCGCACGTGCAATTGCCTTTAAGTTGCTATCAAAAGCCATATCATGCATCGGATAGCTTCGGACGACAATCGCATCCGGATCCTTCGCTTCATTATCAATACGATAATCTTCCTTATTGAATACTGAGAGACCAACCTCAGCAATATGATTTAATGTTTTAATTCTTTTTGTTTTGTCTAATGTTATTGTTGTCATTTCTCTACTCTTTCTCCTTTTTATTTGAACTTTTCTTTCTAATCTCCAAAACGCAGCCTAGAAACATAAAAAGAGACTGGAAAAAAACTCCAATCTCAGAAAGATCTAGAAAACAACAAATAAACCTTTGTTGTTCTTCTGTCCTTTTGCCTGAGATTTTGAACCCTTCGGCGATGCATATGCATTCTCTCCAGAAGCCGCTCCCGTTATAGTGTCACCCATAACATTCGTCGCTTTTGAATATTCTATTCAATCACGTCGCCTCCTTAAACATAAAAAGGCAAGGAGTTAAAAATCCCTTACCTCTGCCCAGGCGATCGACATGATTTCATTATGTGCTCCCCCGCGGTGGTCTCCGCGTTTTCGCCAGTTACACATAACGTTTCAATTGATGATGTTATCTTATCAGAATTAAATTACTTTTTCAATGGATAAACACATTTTTTTTAAATTTATTCGTTTCGTTCCTGTTCCCTGTATTTAAATATCCATAATGCAAATTGCAAAACAAGGGCATCATGAAAGATGCGCGGATCGTAACCCGTCTCTTCTTGAATCTTATTCAGCCGATAAATCAATGTGTTCCGATGCAGAAATAATGCATCTGCTGCTTTTAGGATATTGAGATTATGATCAAGAAAGAATTGAAGATTCATTTGCTTAGTTTCGCTTATGTTTTGCAGTACCCTCTTCGCAAAACGTTTGGATAGTCTGTCATCTAATTCATGAATTAATCCCTCTACTTCTATGTTTGCAAAAGATACAATACTACGATCACTAACACGAAGCGCTAAATTACAATCTACATAAGCTTGATGAAATTCAAGCTGATGAATGAATGGCAAGCTATAAGAAATTCTTCCGGAGAGAGATAGCCTTTGCATTAATTCATGAAGGTCTTTCATTTTCCTAGTCAAGAGTTTCTCATTGATTTGACACATCGCGATATGCAGCTTATGTATACTGATAAATCCAGCAATTGTTTTATCTACTCCGAGTAATGTTTCAACGCGGCGAATGATAGCTTGTCTTTGGAATATTTGCCTATCAAATTCTATAACTATTCCTAAAAATGGTGGCGTAAAATCCAACTCAAGCAAACTAATACCACGTTCTACCTTGCTAAAAGAAGGGTGTTCTTTTAAAAGTTGTTCAATCACCATTTCTTTCATACGCTGTTTCCATTCAAGTTGGGAAGCAATAAATTCTTGATTGATCATAAGCTCTGTAGTCATTTTTACTAATTCTCCAATATTCCCCATTTTATTTGGATCCCCAGTTATCCCTATGACACCAATCACTTTATCTTGAAATACGATAGGAAGATTAATTCCAGGTTGGGCCCCTTCCCAATCTTTGTCCTGGACAGAGTAAATATGAATACTTTCTCCTGTTTGAATTACTTCTTTCGCCCCTTTATGTACTGTATCAATTCGAGAATCATCCATGGATGCAATGATTTTTCCATCTGTGTCCATAATATTGACATTCCGCTTTATCCGTAGAGATGTTTCGTTCACAATAGAGTTAGCAATATCCCTTGTCAGCAAAAAATCACCTCCCAATAGTTATAATACACATAAATAACTTAATAATAGTCTTAATATTTGTATAGTATAACCATATACAAATGATGTCAATGCATCTATAATTTATTTTACGGAATGTAAACGCTTACCTAGGAGTGATGTTTTTGGATATTATTATAGCACCAGATTCATTTAAAGGCAGTCTATCAGCAACTGAAGCGGTTGAAGCAATGGATAGAGGTATTAAACGCTGCTTCCCTCATGCTCGTACCATACATGTTCCGATGGCGGACGGTGGAGAAGGAACGATGGAAACGCTCGTAGCCGCTACAGCAGGTGTTATTAAAACCGTACATGCAATCGATCCGTTAGGTTTTGAAATCACGGCTGAATACGGAATTCTCGGAGATGAGAATACATGTGTGATTGAGATGGCAAAGGCTTCTGGACTCGATCTCGTGCCAAAAGAAAAACTTGCACCCCTTTCTGCCACGACGTACGGAACTGGTCAACTTATAAAACAAGCTTTGGATGACGGCTATACTTCTTTCATTCTAGCTATTGGAGGATCCGCAACAAATGATGGTGGCGCAGGAATGCTTCAGGCTTTGGGCTTGCAATTAATGGATGATAAAGGAAAAGAGATTGGATACGGGGGTGGTGAATTACATCGGATAAATCGTATCGACCTTGAAAAATTTGATGAACGAATTGCAAGCTGCAAATTCGTCATTGCGTCTGACGTCGAAAATCCATTAATCGGTACGAATGGTGCCTCCTATGTTTTCGGCCCGCAGAAAGGAGCTGATACAGACGACATAAAAATACTTGATAATAATCTTACCCACTGGGCGGATATGGTTGCTGAAGTTACTGGAGTTCATCTGCATCATGCTCCCGGAGCGGGTGCAGCTGGTGGAATTGGTGGTGCCTTTCAGGCATTTTTTCCAAGTGAAATGCAACGAGGAATTGATGTTGTTTTAAAATACAGCAATTTTAATGCTTATCTTGAACAAGCGGATATTGTTTTAACTGGTGAAGGAAAAGTTGACCACCAGACTGCTTCTGGTAAAACACCAATGGGCGTTGCACAGGCTGCAAAAAAAGCAAACATACCGACAATTATTATTGCTGGTTCTGTTGGTCCTGGTATTGAAGCTTTATATAAATATGGCGTTGTCAGCGTTAACAGCATGATCAATGAACCGATGGAATTGGGGCATGCAATCCAACGTGCTTCCGAATTATTGACCAATGCAACGGAGCAAATAATGCGTACGTATTTTTATCAATAAAATGAGGGATATAAATGAAAACAGATATTTTATATGGTAAAGAAGGATTAACTGTAGATTTACCGGATAACTCGTTCATCATCGAACCTACAAATTTACCGAAAGTGGAAGATGAACAGAAAGCGCTACTTGATGCCGCTAGAAACCCAATCGGAATGGGCGCCTTACGAGATCAGGTCAAAGCAACGGATACGGTAGCTATCGTTATAAGTGATATTACTCGTCCTACTCCCAATCATATTCTTGTTCCTTTTCTAATCAAGGAACTCGAACATATTCCGCATGAAAACTTTGTCATTATTAATGGTACAGGCACACATCGTGATCAAACAAGAGGAGAATTCATCGAAATGCTTGGCGAATGGGTAGTGGATAATATCCGTATTATCAATAATCAATGTCATAATAAAGAAACCCTTGTCAATCTAGGCAAGAGTAAATTTGGTTGTGATGTTTATTTAAACAAGGATTATGTGGAAGCAGACTTTCGGATTGTTACTGGCTTTATCGAACCCCACTTTTTCGCCGGCTTTTCAGGTGGTCCAAAAGGGATTATGCCCGGGATTGCGGGAATTGAAACGATTCTTACTTTCCATAATGCACGTATGATTGGAGATCCGCTTTCTACTTGGGGTAACATGGTTGATAATCCTCTTCAAGAAATGACAAGAGAGATCAATAGAATGTGTAAGCCTGATTTCATGCTGAACGTGACATTAAATCGAGAAAAAGAAATTACAAATGTATTTGCTGGAGAGCTGTATGAAGCGCATGACAAAGGTTGCGCCTTTGCAAAAGAACATGCGATGTTTCGTTGTGAAGAGCGTTTTGATGTAGTCGTCACATCGAATTCAGGTTATCCCCTCGATCAGAACCTTTACCAAGCAGTAAAAGGGATGAGTGCTGCCCATAAAATTGTAAAAGAAGGTGGTTCAATTATTATTGCAGCAGAATGTTCTGATGGATTACCTGACCATGGTAACTATGCAAAGATTTTTGATTTTGCTGATACACCCCAAGAGTTACTTGACTTGATTAACGATCCGGAATTTGAAATGTTCGATCAGTGGCAAGTTCAGAAGCAGGCAGTCATCCAAGTTTGGGCAAATGTTTATGTGTATTCCAAACTGACAGATGAGCAAGTTAAAGCATCCATGTTAAAACCAACAAGGGATATAGAACAAACGTTAAAAGACCTGAAGGCAAAGTATGGTCCCGACATGACAGTTGCTGTTTTACCCCTTGGACCACTAACAATACCTTACGTAGAGGAAGAAGCAATTGTAAAATAATATCAATCATGAAAAAAAGAGAAAGAAACGCAAGAAAGTGCTTCTTTCTCTTTTTTTATGTTTATGTCCCGCAAAATGTTTGAAAACTTGTGCCTGTATCATAATCTCTTTTCGCAAATTCTTTCTGTACATCTGTATGGGCATATGGACTTTTCAAGACATGGATTAATTTTTCTGCCACGTTGTAATCCTCCTCCTCTACAGCAGCTTCTATCGCTTCCTCTACCCACTGATTCCTCGGAATCAATGCGGGATTATGTTCATGCATAAGTTTGATGCTTGCATCCTTCGTTTCTTCTTGTGATTCAAGCCGCTCTTGCCATTTGATTTTCCAATTTATGAATTCATCCATCCGTCCAAGCGGAAAATCTTCTTCCTTATCATAAGTTAATGCTAGGAATGTATTCGTATAATCGGCATGATAATGCTGCATCAATGTGAGCAATTCTTCAATGAGAGCTTCGTCTCCTTCTCTTTCACCAAAGATCCCGAGTTTCTGCCGCATCCCTTGCAGCCAATATTTCTGATATAAGGGACCAAATTCCGAAATAGCATCTTGCGCATATTCCAAGGCTTCCTCTTTGCTCTTACCGAGTAAAGGCAGCAGTGTTTCCGCAAAACGCGCGAGGTTCCATGCAGCAATGCTCGGCTGATTCCGGTAAGCATAACGTCCATTCAAATCAATCGAACTAAATACAGCTTCTTGATGATATGCATCCATGAAAGCACACGGTCCATAATCGATCGTTTCACCGCTGATCGTCATGTTATCCGTATTCATCACGCCATGGATGAAACCGACAAGCTGCCATTTTGCAATTAACCCCGCCTGCCGTTCAACCACATTTCTTAGGAAAGCGAGGTAGGGATTATCCGCTTGTTTTACTTCTGGATCATGTCGCTCCATCGTATAATCAGCAAGTTGCACAAGTTCCTCAATCTCACCGAAGTGTGCTGCGAATTCAAATGTTCCTACCCGAATATGACTGGCGGCAACCCTCGTCAAAATCGCACCAGGTAATCTCGTTTCCCGTTGAATCCCCTCCCCTGTCGTCACCACTGCGAGACCCCTTGTCGTTGGGATTTTTAATTCGTGCATCGCTTCACTAACAATATACTCCCTAATCATTGGTCCGAGCGCCGCCCGACCATCGCCACCACGAGAATACGCTGTCCTCCCCGCTCCTTTCAGTTGAATATCGAAGCGTTTGAAATCCGGTGTCACTTGTTCTCCAAGCAGCATGGCACGTCCATCACCGAGCATCGTGAAATGGCCGAATTGATGACCAGCATAACTTTGGGCAAGAGGGATTGCATTTGGCGGAAGAGCATTTCCCGCATATACAGCAACAGCATCCTCATGCTGCATTTGTTCATTGTTAAGTCCAAGTGCTTTGCCAAGTTCCTCATTATAGAAAACAAGTTGGGGTGCCGCAACCGGATTCGGGGTCAATTTTTGGTAAAAAATCTCAGGAAGTTCACTATAGGTGTTCTCCAAGTTGAAATTGAATGTTTTCGTCATAGGTTCTCCTCTTCTAGCTTGTCATTATCTTATAGTATACTTGTTTAGGTCTAGTCTATTCCAATACAAAAGCTTGGTTGAAATATTCAAGTCTTTCCTCTTGAAAAAACACTCCCACTCCTTTATAGTATACATTAATTGCATAAGTTGAATGTTTTCTAGGGTTCCGCAACTTTGTTGGTCTGAGACCGAGAGAAAACTCGCAGCTTTGCTGTGCCACGGAAGGATAAAAGCCTGGGAGATACTGTATTTTACAGTTTCTCCCAGGCTTTTTATGTTTTTCCGGGGAAACTAAATTTGGAGGTGCAATACAAATGAATAATGAATGGATGAAAGTATTTATTGCTGCTTTCTTTGAAATTTTTTGGGTGATTGGTTTAAAGCATGCACATGATTTTTGGACGTGGGTTGGAACCATAGTTGCTATCTTCGTCAGCTTCTATTTAATGATTATGGCTGGAAGGAAACTCCCGGTCGGTACGGTATATGCGGTTTTTGTCGGCTTAGGAACGGCGGGAACTGTTTTCTCGGAGATTGTATTCTTCGGGGAGCCATTTGTGTTAGGTAAAGTATTATTAATTCTTGTTTTATTAACAGGTGTCGTTGGTTTGAAATTAGTGACACCGGATAAAACTCAGGAAGGCGGTGAATCCTAATGGCATGGACTGCGTTAGTTTTGGCAGGTTTATTTGAAATGTTCGGTGTTGCCATGATTAATAAATTGCATATCGACCGAAACTTTAAAGCATTAGCTTTATTAATTCTTAGGTTTGGTGCTAGTTTTATTCTTCTTGCTTACGCCATGATAACTCTTCCGATGGGAACGGCTTATGCGATTTGGACAGGGATTGGCGCTTCTGGTGGAGCAATTTTAGGTATGCTGATTTACGGCGAATCTAAGGACTGGAAAAGGATTGTTTTCATAGGTATGGTTCTTGGAGCTGCAGTTGGTTTGAAACTGATTTCATAAATCGGAAAAAAAGCGGAATCCCCTTTTTCAAGAAGGGGATTTTTTCATGTGTTGAATGATAGCTATGATAGCAAGCCCAATACACGCACCTATCACAAAAAATATAATCGGCAGGAAAACAGGTCCTATCAGTAGACCCAAAATTCTTAAGTTGGAGGAATATATTAATCCAACCGTTCCAAAGTATGCACTGAAAACAAACGGAAGAAAAGAGTAAGGATTCCTCCCTCCCCCAGCATCACGATAAGCATCCCAAATCGCAAACATATACACACACGGATAGAACATAAGCCAGAGATAATTTGTCTCCGCAATAGCCATTTGCATGTCACCATGGAAACTATAAATGATCACCTGATTCAAATTCGCTTTCACATTAATAATGAATTCTGCTGTAATAAAAATAAGACCTTTCACAATTTTTCCATTCAACAACTGTCCAAAGCCCGGCAGCGCAATACTCCAAAATATTTTTTCGAGCGGTGTTTGCTTCATCCTTTCACATCCTACAGATTAAACGTTTGAAACGAGATTAATTATGCTTGGTTTTATTTTTAGCTAGCTTTTCCTTATCGACTGTACCAGGAGGTTGCTCCAACCATTCGTTTTCTATCATAATTTCTGCACCGTCTTTTGCATATTGCGCGACTTCAAGGGATAAACGTTCATAGCCCACCACAAGATCATTCCGCTGACTGGCACCGGCTGCCAATGCGTAATTTCCGATTCCGATTGCACACAACTCCGAGAACAAGAACATCCCTAGCTTTTCAGAAAAAGGAGGGATCGTTGAATCTGTAATCGAAATATCTGACGAAAGGGGTGCCTGTATATCATTATCAGCAAGAATTTTCGAAAAGATTTCAATATGTTTCTTCGTCATATCCCTTCCTCTGAGCATCCAACCTTGCACCTTCTTAATAGCTGAAGTTTGCGCAAAGCTTATGGCGAGCTTCCCTCCAATCATATTTGTCCGTATATTCATATGGAGATAGGATATTTCCACCGCATTCAATGGTCGTTTGCTGCTGAATGGGTTCATTCCACTAAAATATTTCTTGCTAACAATCATGTCTGTTTTCATTGGATAAGGAATATATGGAGGTCTCACATATAACCCTTTATCCATGGAAATATCTGTCGCCTTGTCATATAGCTCCAATACTCCTATGATTCCTTCTTTAAAAAGTGTTTTAATATCTTTTCTGGCACTAGTAGTCGTTAAACCGCTATATGCAAGTAACCCAACCCTAGTTAAATATCCAATATATTCCAGCATAAATGCGTCAGTATATAAACGTGGTGCATTCAGATTAATATCTTCCTTCCCAAAGCCAGTAGGTAGCGGAAAGGCTTCTTTAATAAAAAGTTGCTCTAATTTAGTTACATGTGTATTGGTAAAATCATAGGCTTGCTGGACAAGTGAGCGAATTTCCATATCCTCGGCATCTTTCAAAAAATATTCTAATATACATCGATTCATACTGTCATTCATGTAAGACGTCCAAATCGCTGCGATTTCAGAAGTCGTTAATTGTGCATTATAGTTCGTCATCCCATTACCTCCAACGAATAATTACAAGCATTTTTATTCTTCACATATAATGTAAATTGATACATAAAAATTGAGCGCCCCTTAGCGGGAACGCCCTTTAGTAATGCATGTATAAGATGAATAAGCTTACTCTTCTTCTGGGTAACTGTTATCTTTTCCATTCTTGCTCAATTCAAACAATCCCGTAGCAGCAAGTCCACTAATTCCTCCAGCCCAGCTTCGTACAAGGAGATCCGCACCGAGAAATGTTGCAGATGCACCAAGACCAACCCCAATAAAAATAGCGGCTAAAGGTAAAAAGCGCTTAGGAACTATTTTCGAAACTTTTAATGCCTGAACAATGCCAGAAGTAACAGGAGCAATTACGGTTCCCATCATAAGAATCTCTATCATGGTTAACCACCTCACCATCTTACAACATCTTATGAAAAGCAATCATAACATGTCTCTGCGGTTTGCTTAGATAGCATTCAGATTGGTTGCTACGCTGAAAATTAATAAGGTGTGTTCCCTTTCCATAAAAGAACAAACCTTTTTTAAATTTAGTCCGTATTTTTCTCTGATTTTCCTTTCCCATAAAACTTCCATAAAATAATTCCCTGTATAATTAAACCTCCTATTGCCATAAATAACCAAATGGATAACATAGGATTAATCCACATCAATTCTTAAGCTCCTTTCCTTATTGTTTTTTAACAATTAAAATTAACCATTCTGATCATCTGGCCGTTTTAATACATTAGCCAAAATGACCATCACCGCAATACCGACACAAGTTGCCCAACCGCCGGCTGCAAGCGGACTCGATTCAATTCCTGTGAGCACAATGATTAAATAGGATACAAGCCCAAAAATCATAGACGCTTCGGCCGCACGTGGTGAAGCTTTTTTCCGGCTGAAAACAGCGTACATAATAGGACCAAGTGTACCTGCAGAAACACCTGAAATCCCAATCCACATCAAGTCCCCAAGAAATGGAGGCGGACTTAAAACAAGAAAACACGCAAGTACTCCGACTACAATCACAGCCCAGCGACTAATGCGCCTCGCCGTCTTTTGCATTTGTTCTTCGGTTACTTTAACAATACCCCGCTTAACTAAAAATTTTCTATAAATGTCATTCGCAAAAACGGTAGACATGACGACAAACAATCCATCTGTAGTTGATAGCGCAGCAGCTAAAATCGTAACGACAACAAGTGCACCTAAAAATGCCGGCATGCCCCACTCGACATAAGCAAGTAAGCCTAAATCAGGATTTTGCAGCTCCGGTACAGCAACACGGCTATAAAAGCCACCGAATAAAACAAGTAAGCAAAGGATCGTCGTAATAATATATACAATAAACATTTTCCGTAAATCTTGAGGCTTTTTAAGTGACAATACTTTGTTGAATAGCTGAGGTTGGGATGCAAAAGCAAACTGAATGATAAATAATCCCAACACTGCTGAAAATGCGTAATAATTCGATTCCGGGTTAAAAACTTTTAATAAATTCCCGTCTTGTCCTTTAAAGTTCTCCGTAATATTAGTAAAAGCTGTATTCATATTTCCATCACCGAATATAACAATACCAGAAATAAATACAATGATAGCAACGATAATCATTAACATTGCTTGGATGGCGTCTGTATAAATGTCAGCATAAGAACCTCCTACAAACACATATGCTATAACAATAACCGCTATGATAACTAACCCTACACCATAACTGGTTCCAACAATCGTTTCAAATATTTGTGCACCAGCAGAGAATTGAGCAGCGATATAAAACAAGTTAAATAACATGATTAATCCAGAACCCACTCTTAGAAAGTCACTATTATAATAGTCTCCAAGCCAATCTGGAAGTGATAAGGAACGTTGGGTCGTATTTACTTTTCGAATCATTTTTCCAACTGTAAGAAAGCCGATAGGGGTAGCTACGGATAATGATAAATACAACCATAAGTTACTAAATCCCCATGCATGAGAATATCCTGGATAGCCCATAAATGTCGCAGCACTCATTACCGTTGCAGCGAAAGATAAGCCTAAAACAACGGGTCCTAAGTTTGCTCCACTTATAGCAAAGTCATCGATTGTTTTTGTTTTTTTCGTCGCAACTACGATTACTGCAATCATCGCTAAAATAAATATCGCCAATTGAATCCAAAACCATGTTGATAACATTATCTCCCTCCTAATGATTAGAATTTTTAAAAACCAATTTATTTCATTTTTATAAGCAATAATGTGCTTTTAAAGACATAAAGTGGTTGTACTACTATCAACATATCTAAAGGGGGAAGGTTTTATGAATGAATTCTTATTTAAAGATATTCATCGTCTGGCAAAACAAGTAAAAAAAGGAGAAATATCTCCAGTGCAAATTGTCAAAAGCGCGCTAGAACGAATTAAAAAAATTGATTCTAAATTAAATACGTTTATCACAATTAACGGAAAACAAGCTATTGCAGATGCGAAAGAAATGGAAAAGGATATTAAAAAAGGCAATTATAAAGGACCGCTTCACGGTATTCCACTCGGAATTAAAGATAATATTTTCACAAAAAATATTAAAACGACAATGGGTTCTGAAATATATAGGGATTTCACACCAGCGAAAAATGCCTTCGTAATAGACAGACTAATACATGCAGGGGCCATTATTATCGGTAAAAACAATACACATCAGTTTGCTTATGGCCCGACAGGAGATCGCTCTCATGTTGGGCCAGTACACAATCCTTTTAATACAATGAAAATGTCAGGCGGGTCCAGTGGCGGTTCAGCTGCCGCAGTTTCAGCTTATCTTTGTTATGGTTCTTTAGGAACAGATACCGGTGGCTCTGTTCGTGTCCCAGCATCTTTTTGCGGGGTTGTAGGCATGAAACCTACTTTTGGCAGTATTAGTAACCGTGGCGTCTATCCCCTTTCTTGGTCACTCGATCATGTTGGACCTTTGACAAGGTCTATAACGGATAATGCTTTATTATTAAATGCGATGGTTGCTTTTGACCGCGAGGATCCTAAGTCGATACAGCGAAAAAAAGAGGATTTCACTCGTCTATTGGGGATAAATGTGAGGGGGAAAAAAATCGGTATTCCTGCAACTTATTATTCCGAAGCCATCGATGAAGAAATTCAGCTTGCCGCCACGAAGGCCATCACTATTTTTGAAAAGCTGGGAGCAGAAGTAAAGCGAATTAATCTTTCCATTAGCGAAAAAAGTTTAGAAGCGCAAAGTATAATTCTTAAGACCGAAGCCTATGCCGTCCATGAGAATAATCTCAAGAGATATCCAGATCCTTGGGATGTGGAAGTAAAAGAGAGATTACTGACCGGTGTTCTAGCAAAAGGATTTGAATTTGCTCAGGCGCTTCGGCAGAGGGAAAATGCAAAACAGGAGTTCAACGAGGCGCTCAGTGATTGTGATATTCTCCTGACCCCTACCATGTCTATTTTGCCGCCTGAAATTGGAAGTAGAGATACAACAAGTAGCAATGGAGATAAAAGTCATATCCGCTCGACAATTACGCGACTGACCTCTCCGACCAATTTAACGGGACTTCCGAGCTTATCCATTCCTTGTGGTTTTTCAAAAGATGGCCTGCCTATTGGAGTACAACTGATAGGAAAAGAATTGGATGAAGCAACTTTATATCAGTTCGGTTATGCCTTAGAGCAGGAACTCGACCATGAAATTAATAAAAAACGTAATGCTGTCATGCTATCTTTATAGGTAGCATTTTCCAGCAAAGTTAAAGGAGAGAACGAAATGAGCATGAAGGCTACTATATTATTTGCAAATGATCCATTAATTACGGGCAAATCCCTAAAGCAATTTGTAGAAAACAGCTCAACATCCATTAATAAGGTATACAAGGGTGGCGAGTTATTTGTTGTTATAAAAAAAACGGAAAGAGGAACGAAATCCTATGAAAATGTGAGAATGACAGCTGGATCCATTGCCCGTGAGTTAAGCAAACAGAAGGTGGAATATGCTTCTATAAATGAAAATGCGCTTACAGGAGCGTACGACTCGTTAGAAAAAGGACTGGTCGTAACGGCTTTTGTTGAGGGGTGGGCATTAGGTTCCTATCAATTCCTGAAATATAAATCGATAAAAGAGGCTTTTAAGACAAATTTACAAGTAGATGGCTATGGCAAAACACAATCCTATATAAATGCAGGTCAAATACGAGCAGATACTGCTAGTTAACGCATATGAAAGCTACTTAGCAAGTGATTATGCTGATTTCAACAATACCGGCAGTAAAGCGGAAGCCGGGTCAATCGTTGCAGCATTGTTCCTCCGTCGTTCCATTCCAAAATCCAGTAAGTGGCTGCATGTCGATATGGCGGGCATGATGACCAGTCAAGAAACAGGTTATTACGCGAAGTCCGCTACTGGGTTTGGTGTGAGATTATTAGCTGACTTTACGGAGCATGTATCGAAAGACTAGTGTGCGTATATACAAATAATCGTGGATAAGGTCGATGGCAAGATCTTACCCACGATGATTATAACTATTTCTTAATCAAGTCAATCTCTAATTGTTTGAGCAACCATTTCGGCACGACAAATCGAGCTGTTTTTAACGGATTGACAACTTGACAGACTTCCAACTGAGCGTTCATGCTCACGAGCATGGTCACTTCACTCAACGAACGGCCCGACTTTTCGGCAATACGCCGAGTCATGAGTGCTGTAGCAAGATTAGCCGCTTCATCAAACGTTTGACCTGTCGCAATCTGCGTAAACACTTCGTCATTTTCAAGCATTGGCTGCTCCAGCTTGTCACTTTTTATTACATCCAACCTAACGGTGACCTCGCCTGCTATCTCTACGCCAGTTCCACTTACTTCCCCGTCACCCATTGCTGCATGGAGATCTCCAAGGGCAAAAAGAGCACCATCAGCAGACACCGGGAAATAAAGGGTTGCTCCTTCTTTCACCATCGTATTATCCATGTTTCCACCGTGAGCACCTGGTGTTCCGGAGTTCACTCCTTCACCTTCAGGAGCAACACCGATAACACCTATCATTTTGTTTACTGGGGCTTCCACTCCGTTAAACCGTACTTTATCATCTTTTATCTGCATGATTCTCGCTTCCATTTTTTCGATGGACTCACCCATGACACCCAATTCTGGCACAACAGCCATCACACCTTGATCCTTAACATCAATCTTTTCAATCTTGACCTTTAGAATATCTCCCGGCTTGGCGTTTTCAACAAATACAGGGCCTGTTGCTGGATTGATTCGGTTCCAATCGATTCTGCCGATAACCGTGTCTTCTGATTGAATCTGATCTTCAAAGCAATCATAAGTCTCAATCGTTAACGTTGTTCCTGATGCAACCTTCTTTGTTGGCACATTTTCTTTATTGAATTCATAAATAATACCTGAATCTTTCGTTAGTTTTGTGATTACTTCTGCCATTGTCTACTCCTCCTATGTTTCTATTATAATTATAAATATAATGAATTTCATAATACGTATTTAATGCTTCACCATCACCATATGTAGTTGAGTTGGTTCGTTCCCAACTACATATGGTGATGGAAAAGCCGACTTTGGTAATTATGAAAATCATTCAATAAATTGAATGAAGCAGTTGAGAACCATCATGAAGTTTTATGTAATATTGTATCAAACATTTGTGATCACTGCACTTGATACAGCTTTTATCAAGAAGTAAAAGTCTGGTAAGTGTTCCAGAGAACATACAAATAAGCGCACTTCCCTGTTCTCATTTAAGGGTAAGTACGCTTCTTATAATTCCCTGTTATTGGCAAGGGAAAAGTAGCATTTTAATTCCGCATTGCTCCTGCTTCTCGAGATGTCATTGCACCTTGTCCCCGGCTCACACCTTTCCGAATCTCCTGTTTTACCTTATCTGGATTTGTTCCAGATTTACTGGATTCTAATTTCTGTTTAGTTTGGTGACCTTGCCGCATCTAATACCTCCTATGCTGATTGCTTAACAGGTATATTATTTACATAATCAACTGGAATATCCGCGGAACCCTCGTCTTCCCTTCTCATCAAATAAAATAAAATCCAATCCCCATAATAAAATACGCTGCAATTAACGCTAATCCATCAAACCAATTCGAATCGCCATCACCCGACAGGATAATCATTAAAAATACTGCTGTCACCATACTGATTAATTCCGGCCACGTGAAAACAAGCGGCATGGATGTCGTAAAGAATTGGGATAGAATAACAAGAATAGGCAGGACAAACATTGCTACTTGCAAGGTTGAACCGACAGCAATTTCAATTGCGACATTCATTTTATTTTTATAAGCCATGATGACGGCTGACGCGTGCTCTGCCGCATTTCCAACAATGGCAACGATAATCACACCGATAAATAGCTCCGACCAGCCAAATGTCGCCCCTACCACATCGAATGTCGAAACCAAGCCTTCTGATACATAAGCAACGGCAATTGTTGCGAGTGCTAATATCATGATAGCTTTTCCTTTTCCCCATTCCGGTATTTCCTCTTCTTCATTTGATTGCTTTTCCGCGGGCTGGTAAACCCCGCGGTGTGTTACAAATTTAAAAAGCAGAGCGGCTAAATATAATACGATTAAAATGATGGAAACACCGACACTAAGAAACATGGTTTCCTGTTCATTCATCGTATGTGTAAACACCTCAGGAATAACAAATGCTACAATAACAGCAAACATGAGAAGTCCAGCATTATGCCGCGCTTCAAAAATATCGAATGATTGACGCTTATACTTCAGACCACCTACAAAAAAGGAAAGTCCTCCAACAAGAAGCAAATTTCCTAAAACAGACCCTGTTAACGAAGCAAGGACGATACTAATCAATCCTGCTTTAAGCGCAAAAATGGATATAATAAGTTCAACAGCATTACCAAAAGTGGCATTAAGTAACCCGCCGACCCTAGGTCCCAATACAATTGCCAAGCTTTCCGTAGCCCTTCCGATAAAACCTGCTAAAGCGATAATGGTTAAACAATATATAATAAACATAATCACTGCTGACCACTGAAAAATCGATCCCGTGACAGCAAGCGGTAATCCAATACAAACGAGTGCAGTAAATAACTTATTCATTACCTATCTCCGCCTTATATGATGATAAAGTTAGCATTCCCGTTGTGAAAGCAAACTAATCATGAGAGGAAAGCTTCAATAAGCCCACATCTATTATTCAGATGTGGGCTTATTGAGGTTAAATGAGTACGTTGTTAATAGAATAAGTCTTCTTATAGAAGCTAGGTCTATATATGCTCTCCAGTAATAATTAACTTATCGCACCTATCTCATTCATTAAATCATAATGACGAAGTTTTAACTCAAACAAGATAAGGGGATCTTGATATAACTCGGGCTGTTCACGCATCTTATTTAAAGAACCGTTCTGTTCTGCTATAGCTGCTTGTACTTCCTCGATTATATGATGAAGCTCTTCCTGTGGATGTAAGAAAAACTTGTTAACATCCCATTCGATGGATTCCTCAAAAAACTGTAATTGCTGGGTAAATGTGTTTGTCATTTCCCCTGCCACTTCACTGTAATCTGCATTTTCGATATAGTCCTTATACCTACCGAGGAGCATCTCTTTATTTTTTGATAAAGGAGCTAACAATTTCCCCGCACCTTTTAATAACAGCTGGGAAGGATTATTCCGCAACAATATATTTATTTCTTCAAAACGTGATGCTCCCCTTGATATTCGCTCAATATCCCGTTTCCAGTCATCCAATACTTTAAAGTCGCCGGACAATACAACTTTCTCTTCTTTAAATTGCTCGTTTATATTTTCACTCACTTCATTAAAGAGCATCTGACTTTCTTGAAACTCTCTTTCACTAGTTTCTAGCCATTCCTCTGTGGCAGATTTAAAATCAGCTAAGACTTCCATTTCCATATAATGTGCCATCCGGTTATTCATTTCCTCATTTAATACAAGGTGAAGTTTGGAAAAGTCACTGTCCTCCTTCACTAAATCGGAACAGTTCTTCAGCAGCTCGGGTAATTTAACCTGCACCTTCTCCATTAATTTATGCTCTAAATCACGGAACGAACTTGTCATAGTCTTGGCCTTTTCTTTTTCCACATCAAGTATCTCTTGACGGAATTCATGCAATTCTGTTAAGACTTCTTCGCTCCAGTCGATTTCCCGCAAAACAACATTCTCGAGTTCCGCCTGTTGATCTGAAATATATGCTAATGCATCTTTAATAACATCTCGCACCCTTGTTGGGCCTACCTCTTCTATTTTATATTCATCTAGTCTTGGCCCCATATACTCTGTTAACCCTTCCAGCATGCCTTCTTTCTCCGCCCACACTTTAATAGAATCCAAAAGCTCTATACCTTCTTCTTTAGCGTTTTGACTCGGACTAGCATTTTTAAACGCTTGTTCTGCTTCTTGAACCAAAGCTGCATCCAGCGCTGACGGGAAGAGCTCATTCCAAGCCAGTATTGCAGCTGAAGAGCTGAGCCTGTCGGAAACTTGGGAGACCGCTAACCAATTCGTTAAATGATCCGGTACTAGAGCCGAAATATCGTTCATGAAAAATCTGCCACTAATGAAATAGAAATACCCTTCCTTAAATAAGGATGGTAGCTTCTTCCAGTTGTAAGAGGCTTCCATGTTCTCATACAAGAGAAGCTGATTTATCTCTTCTAGCCAACGAAAATAAAACTCGCTCTGCTTAAAGCTGTTCCATAATCCAGCCGTCAAACGTTCAAATTGATATTTATCTATAGAATATAATGTCACCAACACGTTATTGAAAAAGCTTGGCTCATGGTTAGCTGTCACGCCGAGGTTGGCATACCCTTCCAACACCTCAAACCAATGGAGAGATTCCGTCCGGATTGCCTCGTTAATGGCGAGCTCTATTGCACTATCCCAATCTTGAATACTTTCAAAATAACGCTTTGCTATTTCTGTTACATCGGCATAATCCGGATTTAATTGAACCGCCTTCTTAATGATATCAACAGCCTTTTCTTGTTTGTCTTGTTGGATATACAGCGAGAAAAGTTGCAGTAAGACTTCCGTTTTCAATAGAACAGAATCCGTCTCTACTTCCTGATAAAACTTCTCTGCGTAATCCAATAAGCCCATTTCCATGTGCGCATCCGCTATATTTTTCTGTCCCCATGGTATGAAGGCTTTGTCCAAAGGATGCTGCCACTTATAAATCGCAGCTTCATAGTCTTGATTCAAGAAATAAACTTCTCCTTGAGCAAAACGGATAGCGGAAAGTTCGGGCTGTTCCCCTTTCATTTCTTCCATATACATCACACCCAATGTCTTGATTGGATGCTCTTTTTCATTTTCATCTATAATCGTTTGATAAAAGGATTTCATAATTAATTCATTCTCAGCTGTCACAATCATCCCTCCGTATCTTATAATAATTTCGACTGACTCATTTTCACACTGATACATAATTAATCGTATTCATTCGTTCACGTATCAATCACCAAATTTTACTACAGGATGGTAAAGGGTACAAATCTTATCGTCAAAAAATGCTCCTCCCCCACCAACTTGCTTCTTAAAACGTACACAAATGGCTAGAACGCCAATCCATCACTGTAGAAATAGCGCTCCTTGATTTCAAAAAGTGATTCGATTAAACGATACTTCATTAAGTGAGAGCTTTATGAGCAGTTCAACGCGGTAAATTTCTGGATAGGCTGGATTATTCCCACTCGGAACATGGATTTAACCAATTTTATCCTCGGATATGAATCCATCCCTGCTTCCAGCATAAGTAGACACCTGTTTTTCTGTCATCAAATCGTCTAATATTTTCTTACTGTATCCTAATGCAGTCTGCATCACCGGGCCAAGTCCAAAAGCCATGATGACCGTACCAAGACCGATTGGCCCGCCTAATAAAAATCCAGCGAACGCAACAATGACTTCTATCATCGTACGTGCAACACGTATACTAAGTTTAAGTTTTTTAACGATAAGCAGCATTAAGCTATCTCGCGGTCCTGCTCCCAGATCCGCCGAAATGTAAATACCAGAACCACTACCCAGCAATAAAATGCCTAGAATAAAACTGACAAGTTGCAGAGGAAAAGTTTGGGGATCAGGGATCAGCCAGTTAAAAAAGTCGATAAATAAACCGACCAGAATCATATTCAAAAAGGTGCCTATTCTTGGAAATTTACGTAGACCAATAGAAGCAATCGTAATAACGATAATTCCAGCAATAATGGACCACATGCCAATCGATAGCCCTAGATTTTGGAATAATCCGATATGCAGCACATCCCAAGAACCAACACCGAATCGCTGACCTTTAATGGTTAACGATGCTCCGAGACCTAACAGCATGATTCCGATAAAAAAGAATAGCCAACGGTAAACAAATGCTTTAGTCATCTATATCCTTCTTTCTTTTAATGTACGGCAGAAAATGCGTATATTTTTCATCATTAATAATTACTCAACTTAATGAATTTCATAATACGTATTTAATTTTGGTAATTATGAAATGCAATCAACTAATCTATTATAGCAGATAAAGCTTACTTATTGAAATTAGTTGACCAATATGACTAAAGCCGTCAAATTCTTTGAGTCAGCGGAAACTCGCTACCAATTGCACACTTCTAAGGGAAATTTTAAGAAGGAAGATAAAGCTAGATTTAAACAGATTAAACACTTGAATTTTAATGCTTAAAGTTGTATCCAATAGACAAAATCGCTCAAATCAACCACAACCCGTTGAAAGAATATGGAGTGTTAAACTTTCTATATGGAATAGAAAAAAATCAGTCCCCTGCCATGCTAATCCTTTAGCACAACAAGGAACTGACCCTACCACTTCAGAGATTCGCCTCTATGGAACAATTGCTCCACTCATCTTACTTTTATATTTTCAAATACATCAACCGCAGCCTGGGCAACTTGGATATCATGCTCAACAGCACTTCCACTTGCGCCGACAGCACCGATTACTTCATCATTTTCCACTAAAGGGATGCCTCCGCCAAAGAGAACTAACCGTCCATTATTTGTTGTGTTCAAACCATAGAGCTCTGCGTGCGGAACAGTCGCTTCAGCTAAATCTGCTGTTGGCATTTTTAATGCAACCGAAGTCCATGCTTTGTTTTGCGCGATATCAACGCTAGCTAACCATGCATCATCCATACGATGTACTGCAATTAGATTTCCACCTTCATCCACCACAGAGATAACCATCTGGATTCCAAGCTCTGCTGCTTTTTTCTCGGCTCCTTCGATAAGCTGTTTGGCCAACTCAAGATTCATTTTAGTCATGTATGATATTCCTCCCTTTTTTATTAACAATAACTTCAATAAAGTCTACAAATCTAGATAAAATCGCCGAATGACGGGCACTGCTTGCCCTAGAGGGTCCCCGACTATTTTTTTAGACTGTCATAACTTACTTTTTTGTTATCTGCTATTAAAACAAGTTCCTCTTTAAAAACCTCAATCTGCTCAATGTCAGGGTGATTCCCAAATCCTGTAACAAAGGCACCGTCTAATTTGCGATTCAAAATATCTCGTATTAAATCATTGTTGACACCTGTTTTCATGGTTAACTCTACATTTGGATAATTATTATGATTAATGAATTTCATAATATGTATTTAATGCTTCACCATCACCATATGTAATTGAGTTGGTTCATCCCTAACTACATATGGTGATGGAAAAGCCGACTTTGGTAATTATGAAATTCATTCAACTATTTAATAAACATCTAGTTAGACCTTCATACAAAAAGGCAGTCTGATCACTCTATAAGCGTGATGTTTACTGTTTTTCTACCCCAGTTGTATGCTTCCTTCTTTGTCGGAAGATGTACATCTATTTTATATCCTTTGATGGCACCGCCTGTATCACCTGCCACGGCATATCCATAGCCTTCTACAAAGACCTGTGTACCTAGCGGAATAACATTAGGATCTACGGCAATGACTTTTGCGTATGGATCGTTATTCAGATTAATTCCAGTTGCCGTAATACCAGAACAGCCAGAGCAGCCTGCAGTATAGGCGGTTGCTTCAACTGCAAATGTTTCCCCTTGAACGTCATTGGTTGTTGTTTCCTTTACCTTTTCGGATGATTCAACTTGCTCTTCTTCTACTTCTTCACTTGCATCGGCGCCTGTCTCAACTACCGGTTCATCAGCTGTTTGCTCCACCTCTTCGGTTGTTGTCTGTTCAGCTCCAGTTCCATTCACCGTTAAACTCTGCCCCGTTATTATCAGATCAGCAGATAGATTATTCCATTCCTTCAATTTATCAACTGTTACATTATCACCATATGCATTACTAATATGTGTAAGGGTATCTCCCTCCTGCACAATATAAGCCTCTGCTTCCGTCTCTTCCACTCCGAGTTTCAATACTTGTTTCGGATGAATTAATGACGTTTTGAGTTCGTTTATTTCCATCAATACTTCAACAGTTGTATTATGTTCATTCGCTATTTTCCAAAGACTGTCTCCCTTTTGCACCTCATAATCAGCTGCTGACACTGATGTCGCAGCAATACCAATCATAACCAGACCTATCAATACGGATACTAACTTTTTCATTAGTAGTCCCCCTTTTGTTATTGATAAGTCTAATCCTAGCATGAGGAAGTCCCTCTGTGGTTACAGCTTGTTTAAGAGGTTATTACAAATAATCCTAATATATTAAAAATTTGATAAATATTTACTTTTAGGTTCTATTTACTTTTTTTAAACATATGAATGAATTTCATAATTACCAAAGTCGGCTTTTTCATCACCATATGTAGTTGGGAACGAACCAACTCAACTACATATGGTGATGGGAAAGCATTAAATACGTATTATGAAATTCATTAATATAAGAAGCATATCTATACTCCAAATTCTAGTTAATTGACGTAGTGCAGAGTGAGTGAGAAAAGAGTAAGGTTTGGAGAAGTTTAAAGAAAATGAACTTAGGGAAAATCATTAAAGCACAGGGTGACAATACAATTGCGCAACCTGTTTAATAGGGTATTCAGATCTTTTTGCGAACAGATAGGAGATGATTTTTAATGAAAAATTCATATCTAACCGACCCACGAAAGATGTTCCATACGGAAGAGTTTCCGGATCAGGAACAGAACACTCCAGCGATACAAAATAAAATGAGACCTAAACCTGACAGCGGAGAAGAAGCTTATAAAGGAAACAATCGCCTGGAAGGACGCAATGCCTTGATTACTGGTGGCGATTCCGGGATTGGCCGTGCCGCTGCTATCGCTTATGCACGCGAGGGTGCCAATGTTGCCATTCAATACTTCCCCGGAGAAGAAGAAGATGCCAACGAAGTCAAAGAATTAATTGAAAAAGCAGGCAAAAAAGCATTATTGCTGCCGTATGACTTGCGGGATGACGGAGCAGCAACGGAGATTGTTACAAAAACAGTGGAAGCTTTTGGAAGACTAGACACACTTGTATTGAATGCCGCGCAACAAATCGCTCAAGCCTCCTTGAGTGATCTTCCAATGAAGCAAGTGCATGACACCTTCAAAGTTAACATCATCAGCATGTTTGAGACGGTAAAAGCGGCTGAAGAACATCTCGAACCAGGAAGCGCCATTATCACAACGACATCCGTTCAATCGTTTGATCCTTCCACCCCTTTATTGGATTATGCAGCTACAAACGGTGCAATCAGCAACTTCACGGTTTCCCTGTCTTCGTACTTTGCGTCAAAGGGGGTACGTGTCAATGGTGTCGCTCCAGGTCCAATTTGGACGCCGTTACAACTCGATAACGGAAAATTGGAAGGGCAAATCCCTGAGTTTGGGCAAAACGCTCCTCTTGGCCGTGCAGGACAGCCGGTAGAGCTTACGCCGGTGTATGTTCTTCTTGCATCCGATGAAGGGAGTTATATCACCGGTCAGATTTACGGGGTGACTGGTGGAAAACCGATCAACTTGTAATCTTCAGTGTGAGACAAACAAATCCCAGAAATCAGTGATGCTTCATTGTATCGGAATCTATTACTGGAAGGGGCACGAAAAAAAGGCGTCAATCCTCTGATATACAAAGGATTGACGCCTTTTTAGATAGTGATTCCGATTGGGCTCGAACCAACGACCTCTACCCTGTCAAATCTGTAGTAATCATATTCTCATTTATGTTTATTTACAAAAACACTTGATATATAAGCAATTGAATACGTTCTATTAGGGTTAAATATATATTTTTAGGCAACATTTGGACAACAATTTGGGCAACAATCTAACAAAGCTATAAACGATATGTTTCAACATTTCGCTTAACGAATACCGTAGATCGGGTTGAAAATGAAGAACAAAACGGCTTGTCAAATCCATTCGTAAAAATGAATATCTATTTCTATAGAATTATGAGGGGCCGTAGTTATCCCACTACGTCCTGATTAGATTTCGATACGAGTAATCAATAAAAACTACAGATATTATCACGTTTCCTGAGTATCCCTAATATCTGTCCTCTCATTTAACTTTTTAGTTAAACGAGAGTCCCAAATTAATTTAACTGTCTTCAAATGTTCTTTTCATAACCAGGTTGTTCTATCTACTCTATATAATGTGAAAATAGCACCATTATATAGTTAATTTTTTTTTAGACTGCGACATTTTTTATAATGTCATATTACTTTTTATCTTTCTTCTTTCTCATTATAAAAAGATATAAAGCAATAACTACTACTCCAGAAACTCCCATAAACATTATATAGTTTAGTAATGTATCTAATGGAGTGATTTCTTGAGCAAATCGTATTTCATAAATAGGTTTGACAATATAGTCAAATAGTACAGACATTGATAGGATAAAAGAAACAAACCCAACTATAAAATGAAAAAGGCTATCTCTTTTTGCTTTTGTAAACTCCTTTTGTCGAAAAGATATATCTGCTAACCCATCAATGCGATCAATTTGATCATTTATTTTGAAAAGATTATTTATTGCATAATCCATTACTGTGTGTGCTTTAAGAATGTTTGTATATTTAAGTGAAATTTGTTGCTTCAGTAGATGAAGTTCTTTTTTTGATTTCAGCAACTCGTCTAAAGATTCATCATCAACAACTTTTGAATATACAATCATTTTAGTATTTAAAATTGCTAGCTCCTCATCCAAAACTGCAGCAGGCATATATGAGTCCATAATATCACCCATTGTTAAAGTGATATGTTCAAAAACATAAAATTTTGTCGATGGATGCTCACTAAAATTAATAAGTTTTCTGTCATATAGCGGGTTATTTTCTGTGTACTCAAATCCATTTCTTATTAATTGAATTTGTTTATCTGTTAGATTAGGATTATCTAGCGAAATTAGAGTCCTTCCGAACCATGAGTATTTCTCATATTTTAATAACATTGATAAAAACATTTCTGCTAGTTCATGAACATCCCTTATCGAAATATCTTCAAAGTTATATACTGCAGATACATTAGATTCAAAGTTGAATAACTCTCCATTTTCTTTGTTCATTTCTAGACCTAGTGCTATAAAGTAAGTATATGGCAGTTTTAAGTTCTTTATTTTATCTCCAATTCTTAGTAATCTATCTGCAAATTCTTCGACAGTCTCTGTCTCATCGTGTGGATAATAGTTAAAATCTACTACTACAATTTCATTATTCACAACTTTGACCACAGGATAAATCCGATAATAGTATTCTGTTTCCTTTTCCAACTCAATAACTATAGGCTGAAAAATAAAATAGCTATATTCATCTATATAATCTTCATCTTTTGAAAAAAAGAAGTTTCTAAATAATTTCTCACCAGAAATATGAGCTAAATAATGAGATTCAAAGTCATCAATATTGATTTCGCCAAATTTCAATTTAGCCATCGTTGTGTAATCTTCAGTGTGAAAGTCTATCTTAGATTTTTCAAGTTTACCATCTTTTACACGGGTCATATTAAAATCATCATCAATGTAACAATATAAAGCCCTTGTAGCTATGAGACTTGAAACAATTTCAGGATCTACAACAGCATTATATAGCCCAAAAGAAAAGCTCTTCCTAACTCTAAAATCTTTAATATACGTCTGCATAGTACCTCCTTAATTAACTATGTAAAATTCACACTTTATAAGTGATAAAACTCCCCTATAGCGTTTAAAAATTGACTAAAAATAATCCACTATATTTCTAAATTGTGAATTCATGGTTTTTGAACAGATACTCTAGAGTAATCGTTATAGATGATTCCATTTTAATAACGCCACCGGAGAGTATATTTTATAGTCTTATTGTACCATAATTAAATCAAGTGTTTTGATGCCTTGTTTATACTTAGGTTAATATAATTATACAATGGTAATTTCACATTCTTGTTAAATAACTGTACTTAAATTAATATTAAAACATCAAAAAGCTATTGTATGCTGATTATACCTCCCTGTCAGCCAACCCATATATGTTTGGGCTATGTAATTTTTATTATTTACCATCATTCGTTAATTTTCGCATCGCTAGGATTAGATAACCGAATAGAGCCACTAATTCACTTAAAAATAGAATGATTAATACCACTTTTGTAAGTGAATCATTATATGTGTTTGGAGGATAAGGCAATAATGTTACTGGGTAAGCGATACCTACAATACCACTGTATATGAGGACAGCTAAACCACTCCAGACTCCATTAGGCTTTCCATATTCGGTTAAAATTTTATCCTGCTCTATTTTCTGGAGTTTTAAGACTGCCAATTCCGTTTCTAACTGTTCCTTTATTTTAACTTGGTTGCGATAATAATGATTTACTGGAGGTACTGTTTTATGTAGATTTGATAAAGATGATATATCTGGAAGATAAGGGTAACCCGAATTTTTACTAGGCAATGATTCATATATATAATCATATGCTAATTCATACCAATCTAGTTTTCCAGGTTGGGAAACTTCAGTGGATAATCTTTTTTTAAACTTATAAAAATCACTAGGAACAGAATCAAACTGGCTTACAAGGTCTTTTACTTCATTAAAAATAGATTCATATTCTTTAACATATGGATACAACTGTTCCAAACTTAATCCTGTAAATCGATCCTCTTTATGTATTTCTTCCAATGATATTTTACCTTTTGATAGTTCCTCAACATTATCCCTTATAAAATCAAATGCATCTTCACTTATGATATAGTCCGTTACTTGGGACAAAGTATCTTCTTTTGCAGTGATTTCATTATTTATTTCTCTTAGTTTTCTATTGATCCCATTTTGTTCACTGGAAAGCGTAATGACCCTACTAACTAAAAATCCTCCGATGATGGCAATTAATGCTGCTGTTGACGTCACTATCGTTGAGATTAAGATTTCTAAATTCATATGGTTCCCCTTTCGCTTACTTATTTCTACCATACAAATTACATTACCAATTTAATTCTTCCTTTGTTTAGAGTAAGTTATTCTAGTATTTTTTCCATCTGTTGCAGCAACTCCTTTTGCTGCGTTTCTAAAACAAAAAAAGGTACTTTTTTCAAAAGTCGTTTGGTATGTTAAATATCTGTCAACATATAGTGCTTATCCTTCTTTAAGCATAGCACCCGTTATATGAAGAAAGATGAAGTAATACCCTAATTATGTGAGTAACCCAATATACTATTAGAAATTAGAATAAAGTAAATGATTAATTATTAAATTATTTATAAAATGAAATTACTCGTATGTTTTTTCTGAAAGCTCTTGTTCAACTAGGATATCCTTACCTTCAATTTCCGAACCAATCACACCATTAAATCTATAAATACGCTTGGTTACTTTTCTCCCGTTCCCATTAACCCCCAAGTTAAAGCCACCTTCCGAACCAGATTGAAGACCAACGCCTCCACTACCACTATTATCATAAAACTCTTCAATCTCTACTTCCGCTGCAGTTTCAATTCTTTTTGCTATTGCTAACTCTTGTGCAACTCGAGCTTGATATTCCGAAATTCTGTTTTCAATTTCTTGGAGACGTGCTTCATTTTCTAGTTTAGAAAGATCACCTTGCTCTGTAATAGAACTTGATTTTTTGATTGATTTAGCTAACTCTTGTACCAATAAACTTGTAAGTGGCTCAAGCATTAATTTTACCCCTCTCCAATAAAATATTATTAATAATTAAATAATACCATATTGATTTAGAATACCCCTAAACTTCACAGCAATAAATAACTATTCTATAATCAAAATAGTCATATTCATTCTTCAACTAAGTGCCTCGTTGGTTGAAGTATATATTCTTTCACAAATCTCCATACTTGGTTTAATATAAGCCTTTATGACCCTAGATATATCTTATAATGGATGCTAATTCGCTTGCTAAAACACTTGTTATTCTTATTTAGACAACAATTGGGCAACAAAACCAAACATTTTATAATGATTACAAATACAAAAAAACGCTCAATCCCTTACAGGACAAGCGTTTCAATTAATGATTCCGATTGGGCTCGAACCAACGACCTCTACCCTGTCAAGGTAGCGCTCTCCCAGCTGAGCTACGGAATCGTTTTTTCAACTGCAAGATTTAGTATACAATAAATTTACATTTCTTGCAAGCAACATTTTACATTTCGTATTTTTTATACTTGAATATCAATTTTTCCACCTAAATACGGATGACCTGCATCCGGTGCACTTACACCTTCATCCAGCATTTCAAGCATATCATTCGCTTGAACTTTTCCAGTGTCCATCATCATTTTCATTACTGAAAGGCTTGCTTGCTGCTTCACTTGGGATTGGCTTAATACTGTAGAAAGCTTTGCAATATCCATTTCCTTACCCCTTTCTCTGTAAATCATTTGACTATATCTATCATACCATATCTATGAACGTTTCCAAGTCTCTCTTTCTATCAATTTGATAGCTAGGAGCAAACGAGAAGCTCCCACTGTATCGAACCAACGACCTCTAAGCGCTCTGCCAACTGAGCGATGAACAATCATTCTAAGCGTAAGATATTGTATATACTGACCTATATATTTGCGTTGAATTAAGGATTCTGTTTTCCTTTACTGCCTATTATTGAAAATGCTTTTACATACAAAGGTGTTAGGATTATAAATGTAACCGTTACAAGTAATCCATCAGCCATTAAGTCAATAAAGGCTCCATTCATCACAATGATGGATAGTAAAATTAAAACTATCAGTAAATAAACATAATCAAAACTCATTTGTTTAAAAATAGGAGGTTTCAAATAAATGAAACAAAAAACACCAATCATTAAAAGTATAAACGCCATCTTACCCACCACCTTATTTTCGATCTGAAATGCCCGTATATTTGAACCTAAGTTTAACTTGACCTAAGCATGAAATCAACCATTCTTCAATAAATGCTACAAAACTTCGACCCCCGAAATATGATAGTGGATAAATAACCCGATTCCCCTTATAATAATTAAATAATTGCTATTATTTTTCTTGCTTGGAGGGTCAGCGTTTGAAAAATGTTTTTTCCTTTTTAAAACCTTATAAAATATCCATTATTTTGGCTTATATATTTATGTTTTCTGAACTGATTATCGAGCTCCTTCTCCCTTTATTTCTCGGGTTGATGATCGATCAGGGAGTGCTGCAGGAAGATGTAGGAAATATTGTCATGTGGGGAGGCATCATGATTGGACTCGCAGCTTTATCCCTCGTTGTCGGAGTGTTGAACTCATTCTATTCTTCTCATGTCAGCTTTGCATTCGGTTATGACCTAAGACAAAAGCTGTTCTCCCGCATCCAATATTTTTCCTTTAAAAGCTTAAGTAATTACCCAACTTCAGCACTTGTGACACGCTTTACGAACGATATTCGCCAGATTCAAAATATGGTCTTCATGGCGCTTCGGATCATGGCAAAAGCCCCTTTCCTTGTGCTTGGCGGAGTGACGATGGCATTTATTGTAAATACACGCCTAGCGTTGATCTTTCTTGTGACAGTTCCTTTACTCATACTCTTTTTATTCCTTGTGATGAAGTATGCCAGTAAGATGTTTTCGAACGTTCAGGCGAATGTCGATCACGTCAACCGGGTTATGCAGGAGAATCTTGCAGGCATGCGGCTCATTAAAGCGTTTGGGCGTAGGAATTTTGAGAAAGACCGCTTCACGAGTGCAAATGAGAATTTAGCGACTTCAACGAAAAGTACTTTCCGCTTTGTGGAATCCACGATGCCGATCCTTTTATTTATTATGAACTTAAGCCTCATCTTCATCATTTGGTTCGGAAACGTCCAGTCGCTTGCCGGGAATGCAGCAGTTGGAGAAGTTGTTTCTATTGTCAATTATGCAATGCGCGTTGCGATGGCAATTTCGATGTTTTCCTTTATTATTATCATTCTCTCAAGAACGAAAGCATCGGCAGAACGGGTAAATGAAGTACTGACATTAGAAGATGAAGGTGAGTCAGAGTATGATGAAGCTGAAACAGAGGGTAACATTGCAATTAAGGATGGTACAGTGGAATATCGCAATGTATATTTCCAATATCCTGCAACAGATGA
Organism: Oceanobacillus alkalisoli; assembly: GCF_022213125.1. Taxonomy (NCBI): domain Bacteria; kingdom Bacillati; phylum Bacillota; class Bacilli; order Caryophanales; family Bacillaceae; genus Oceanobacillus; species Oceanobacillus alkalisoli. Next base: position 39,897 of record NZ_JAKNRA010000016.1, read on the forward strand.
GGTTATTTTAAAAAATGTTTCCTTCACGATTCAAGCAAAAGAAACCCTTGCGATTATGGGCGCCACCGGATCGGGCAAAACATCAATATTCCAACTGATGCCAAGACTTTTCGACCCGACTAAAGGAGAGGTGCGGATTGACGGACAAGCAATTAATTCCTATGCCTTTCATACCTTAAGGGGCAGTATTGGATATGTACCGCAAAATCCGCTCCTATTCACCGGAACGATTCGAGATAATATCGTTTGGGGAAAAGGTGGTGCGTCTGATGCAGAAATGATACAAGCCGCAAAAGATGCACAAATTCACGATACAATCATGCATTTACCTAAACAGTATGATACGAGAGTCGGACAAAAAGGAGTGAATCTCTCCGGCGGACAAAAACAGCGGATTTCGATTGCAAGAGCACTGATCCGGAAACCGAAGATACTCATGCTTGATGATAGTACAAGTGCACTTGACCTTGCGACAGAAGCACGATTGCTGCAGGCAATTGAAGCATACAGCTGTACCATCATGATTATTACGCAAAAAATTTCCACCGCAAGAACTACTGACCGGATCCTATTAATGGATGAAGGAGAAGTGCTTGCAATAGGGACACATGATGAATTACTTAAACAATCCAAGCTTTATCAGCAGATTGTGGAATCCCAGCACGGAAAGGAGTATGCAAATGTCGAATAAAGACTGGAAGGCTCCCTTCCACTATGAGAAGATCAGGCTTGATTCTATCCAGGTCAATCAAGACAAACGGGCGAAAAATATGGGAGCTACCCTAAAACGGATTTGGGAATACCTCTCCGGGCAGAAAGGGATGCTTTTTCTCGTCATCTTCATGGTGTTATTTAGTTCTAGTCTCGGTTTACTTGGTCCCTATCTGATTGGGATGGCGATTGATGATTATATTGTAACCAGAGAAACAAGTGGACTTGGAACGCTGCTTCTCGGCTTGATTTTTGTTTTCCTCTTCCATTCACTTACGATTTTCTTACAAAACTTCTGGATGATTGGCATTGCCCAGAATACGGTATTTGACTTGCGAAAGGATTTATTTGAACAATTTCACAGACTGCCGATTTCTTATTTTGATAAACGGCAACACGGGGAATTGATGAGCCGACTGACAAACGATATCGATAACGTCAATAATACGCTCAACCAATCGGTCATTCAAATCTTCTCAAGTGTTCTGACGCTTGCCGGGACCTTGATTGTCATGCTTATACTCAGTTCGATCCTAACGGTTGTTACGCTCGTCATTGTTCCTCTCATGTTTTACGCGATGAAATGGATCACTTCCCGCACCGGTCCGCTCTATAAAATGCAACAAAGACATCTTGGGGAAGTGAATGGTTATGTAGAAGAAATTATTTCCGGTCAACATGTTGTGAAGACGTATTCGCAGGAAGAGAAAGTGATTAACGGGTTTGAAGAAAGAAATAATGAATTAAAGCGCACTGGTTTCTGGGCGCAGATGATTGCCGGTCTCATTCCGAAGATCATGAACATGCTGAACTTCTTAAGCTTTGGATTAATTGCCCTTGCTGGTGGCCTGCTTGCGATTTACAGTAATCAGGAGCTTGTTACAGTTGGGATTATCGTTATATTCACGGAGTATGCCAGACAGTTCACCCGGCCTTTGAACGAGCTTTCCAACCAGTTCAATATCCTTTTATCCGCGATTGCCGGCGCAGAGCGTGTATTTAATGTGATGGATGAGGAGATAGAAGAACGGGATGAACAGCATGCAAAAGAACTAATGGAAACGTCCGGGCACATTATATTTGATGAGGTTCAGTTTGCTTATGAAGCGGATACCATCCTGGACGGGATAAGCTTTGAAGCAAAACCCGGCGAGACGGTTGCCTTTGTCGGACATACTGGTGCAGGGAAAACGACAATCATTAATCTGATCTCCCGCTTCTATAATTATAATTCAGGGGAAATTACCTTAGACGGCATCGATATAAAAGACATTACGAGAAGCAGCTTAAGAAAACAAATGGCTTTCGTCCTGCAGGATGCCTTTCTGTTCCAAGGAACCATCAGAGAAAATATCCGTTATGGAAAGCTTGATGCAACGGATTCAGAAGTCGAACAAGCTGCAAAAGATGCGAATGCACATGACTTCATCACAAAACTTCCCAATGGGTATGATACAATTCTCGATCAATCGGGAAGCGGTATTAGTCAGGGACAGAAACAGTTGCTCACGATTGCTCGCGCACTGATTGCCAATCCATCGATTTTGGTTTTGGATGAAGCGACAAGTAATATTGATACGATTACAGAACTCAAAATCCAGGAAGCTCTTAAACGGCTAATGGAAGGCAGAACAAGCTTCGTCATCGCCCACCGGCTGAATACAGTCAAAGAAGCAAATACCATCATCATGCTCGAACACGGAAAAATCATTGAAAAAGGAAGCCATGCTGAACTTATTAAGCAAAAAGGTGCTTATTATAATCTTCATGAAAGTCAACTGCTTGAACAGGCAAACTAAGCAATAGAACAACAACTACAGACATGATATTATAAAGTTAACATATGAACAAGAGGTGGAATCATTGGCACGAAGAGGGAAAATGGTCGACAAAGAAATCGAGAGCAAATATTTAGGAGAAACAAAAGTATTAAAAGTTTATTACCCGGAAAGCTTCTCAGACTTATACAAGTACAACATTTGCATGATGTTCGACGGGGATGATTATTATCAGATGGGACGGATTGCAACCTTTAGTGACCGACTGCATGAAGACTATGAACTTACGAACACAATATTTGTTGGGATCCATTACAAAGATGCGGAGGATAGACGGAGAAAATACCATCCAAATGGAAATGAATACGACGCTTTTACGAAGTTTGTCGTGAAGGAAGTTGTTCCGCTGCTTGATGACCTCCTTCCTACGTATCATATGGGGAAATCGCGTATTCTGATGGGAGACTCACTTGCCGGAACTTTTTCGTTACTGACTGCTTTGCGGTATCCGAATACATTCGGAAAAGTAATTCTGCAATCCCCTTTCATCGATGAACCGGTGATGGAACAAGTAAAACAAGCAAAAGACCTAGCCGCACTTGATATATATCACACAATCGGCGCAAAAGAAGACGAGGCGAAACTAACGGACGGAAGCACCGTAGACCAATTAACTCCGAACCGCGAACTAAAAGCCTTATTGGAAGCTGGAAACAGCAATTATCTCTATTACGAGTTAGAAGACGGCGAACATACGTGGAAATATTGGCAGAAAGATATGATCCGTGCATTAACGTCCATCATCGACTAGAAAAATACAGCAATTTTCATCTATATTATTAACTTTCTGAAACAAATGTAGCATAATTTTCTAAGTTTGTTATAATTGAAAACAAAGGTGGAAACGCCCGTTTAGCAACGCACAAACTGTGCCTCCCAGGATGGGAGGTAGTCCGATGTTGCCCCAGGAAGGGGCGAACTTAATCGAACCTCCTTTTTACCGGAAGGGAGATAAAGGAAACTCAGGCGAAGATAGTGAGTTGATGTTGAGTTTCACCACAAGGGTATAAGTGCGACTAAGCCTCTGGCTGAAGCCAATCGGCAAGTCTTCTTTATCGATTAGAGGAGTGTGAAGTTTGATTGTTGTTGGGCGTTGGAACCGGACGTGGCTAGGGTTAGCGATGTTGGTTAACCACAGCATTTTCGATTTAGAGTTTACTACGCAAAATAAAATTACCTATCTATGTGCACTCAAACAGACTACTAATAAACGGGAGGTTTTATGATGAACTTTGGAATTGCTTTTTTTCCGTCAAAAGAAATTCAAGATGCAGCCAACTCCTATAGAAAACGTTATGACCCACGCTACACACTCATCCCGCCTCATATTACGTTAAAGGACAGTTTCAAAATTGAGGATGGTAAGATGGATGAGACTGTCACGGAGTTGAAACGAATCGCAATGGAAACAGCGCCTTTTCCGATTCACATTACAAAGGTAAGCTCCTTCGAGCCTGTGACCAATACAATTTATTTCAAAGTTGAAAAGTCTGAGGAAATCATAAAACTGGAAGAGAAACTGCATAGTGGAAAATTTGAAGATACCCGGAAGCATCCTTTTGTACCGCATGTCACCTTAGCACAGGAACTGACTCATGTGGAATTTACGGATATCCTTGGGAGACTCAATATGGAAAATCATACGTATGAAGATACGTTTGACCGTTTCCAGTTATTATATCAATTAGATAACGGACAATGGACGGTCCATGAAACGTTTGTACTTGGAAGGGAATAATCGAATGGATTTACGCATTGTGACAACAGAGAAAGAAAGAGATGACGCCACCCTCGTGCGCATGATTGTCTTTGTAAAAGAACAGCATGTTCCGGAAGAAGAAGAGCTTGATCAATACGACAAGACAGCTATTCACTTTGTTGGATATGTTCAAGATGAACCGATTGCTGCCAGCAGACTGCGTTATGTGGACGAATATGGTAAGCTGGAACGAATCTGCGTACGAAAAGAGTTTCGTGGTAAACATTTTGGCAAGATGATAATAGATGAAATGGAACGAAAAATTCGAGAGGACGGCTACCTGAAAGCAAAGTTGAACGCTCAAACCCATGCAATCGGATTTTATGAAGACCAAGGATACACGAAGTTATCCGATGATGTTTTTATGGATGCCGGAATTCCGCACGTAACGATGATAAAAGAATTATAATGAATAAACCGTATGAAAGCATGCGGTTTATTTTTTTAGCTTTTTCCCCAATTGATAAGTGGTTACCGAATAAAATGCTTGGTAACGGTTAAGCTATACTCGTTGATTGGAGGAGATTCCTATGTCTGGCTATGTCGAAATGTTTTTTGACCTTGTCTTTGGCTTCTTTGCCTTATTCGCATTGACGAAAATTCTTGGTAAAACACAAATATCCCAAATCACAGCATTTGACTTCATTTCAGCAATTGTCCTTGGGGAACTAATCGGTAATGCTCTTTATGATGATAAAGTCGGTATTCCTCAAATTGGATTTGTCGTCATTGTCTGGGGTGGTTTAATGTATACGACAGAATATATTACCCAGCGATTCAAAGGTTCACGTTACCTGTTGGAAGGAAGCCCGGCAATCGTTATCTATAATGGAAAGCTTATCCGTGACGTAATGAAAAAGAATAAATTGGACGTCAATCAATTGAAACATATGCTGCGGGCGAAGGACATCTTTTCTATGGATCAAGTGGAATATGCAATCCTTGAAGCGAACGGGACAGTCTCGGTGTTAAGGAAATCGGATTACCAATCACCGACAAGGAAAGATATGAAACTCGCGGCACAACCGGTTCAATTGCCGATTACATTAATTAATGATGGAGAAATAATTTATGATAATCTCAAGGAGAGAAACTTAACGGAGGATTGGTTGCTTGGGGAACTAAAAAAACAAAATTACAAGCTGGAAGATATTTTTCACGCGGAGTATGAAAAAGATAAAGACCTGCAAATATACCCGATTCAAAATCGGAACCATCAAAAATGGGATGTTTAACCGTTTCTTAAACATCCCATTTTTTTATATTGTTTCGCTGAAGATCCTCCCTTTTCCTGTTATCTCCGCATACGTCTCCTCTACTGCTTGCTGATGTTGTGGTGTCCTCGTTTTATAATTACTCGGGAATAAACGTTCATATTCACTGGACACTTCTTGATGCTTTCTTTCCAATATCGGACGAAAGCTGGCATTTACCGGTGACACAGATAATTTATCCGAAACCGCCCGTTCTTGATAATTGATGTACTGATATCGATCAACCGGCATAATATAACCCATCAGCTCCCCCTCCCTTTCGTCTTTACTTTGTATTATATGTTTCGGTATTGAATATTGATTTCTGACGGTACTCCTATTAAACGATACCCTTTATTCTGAAAAATATGCCTACTTCAGCTAGACAATCACACTAAATTTGGATGAGATTTGCCCACACCAACCACCTATTCACACATATGTTATTACAGAAAGTCAATAATTTGTGAAAGGAGTAATTATGTATGAGTTGTGGTTGTGGAAAAGATTATAACACAGGGAACTGTGTCATCGACGTGTTGAAAGAAATAGAGAGAGCACAGAAAGATGTAGTGGAGCAATGCTGCAACACAAGTTGCGAACGCTCAATCAATGACCTGCTTGGCGAGACAGATACGAACAATGGTTTAGATACTGTACCAGTTATTCTATACTGTAAAGACGGGTGTAAGCCATTTAAAGGATTTGGAGCAGACCGTAAATGGGAGGAAAAAATTGGCCCAATTGTAGCAAGCTTCATTTTCCGTGTGAAAAGCATTGATGATGATGGTTGTGCAGTCTTAGAGTTGTTATTAGCACATGAACAGCCATGTGGCTATAACGACTTGAAAGATCCAACCGAGCAAAAAACAAAAAATTTACAAGCAACAGGAATCTGTATTACGGTTGACTTGCATTGCTTCTGCCACGTTACATGTCTTCCGGCAATTAGCGTCTTTAACTAAGCATGATGAAATAAGCGCCCGAATGATGAATTCTTTCATCATTCGGGCGCTTACCTTTTTTGACTCGGAAATTATAGACTAAGCAAGCGAATCCGTTCGATTGTTTCATAAGGGAGCTGGAGGCTTCTTCTTCCGCTTCGTATTGTAGCTGCTCCGTCCTTATAATCTAAAACAATGCCCTTATAACTGCGTTCGGTCGTTCTAATTTCACAAATCAGCCGTGGTGCATAAGAAGGTTTATCGGCTAAGTAAATGAGCTGCTCCTCAACCGTCATATCCTGAAAGTTTTTATCTTTCTCTCGTTCCGTGTCATCTGTTTCGCTTTCATCTGAAACTGAGTTATGATTGTAAATCGGTACCGTTCTTTTAATCCGGCCGGGATTGGATGGTTTTTCTTTTTTTTCTGCAGCTTTCATTTTGGATGACCGATAGTACTCTTGCATATTGGCATTGATCTTCTCTGTGCGAGCCTGGTGAATATATAATAATGGAGCCTTGGCATACCGTTCCTTATCCAATATCCGTCTCCCCTTCAATTATAAATTTTCATAATCAGTATATGCCGAAGACGCCCAGCCGTGTGTAAGTATATTGGAACAAAATAAACGGATTGAAATATACTGTTTAAAAAGCCTAATCATTTAACATCCATTAGGTCTTTAGAGAGGATGGATAGTTCTAAAATAATCCTTGGGGTGCCATTATATGGATAAGACTGGGAACTACCTTATAATCCCAATACGATAGCAACTGCCATTTCGAACCATGATGCAGTCGATCTTGCAATGCGTTCTGGCAGTCCGATTCGTTTCTCCGCAGAATATGCGTCACCTTATTTTTACTACGCTGATCAATTCGGACAAAGCCACGTTGTTTGGTTCGAAGATTCTAAAAGTATAGCCGAAAAGTTTTCGCTTGTTAGAGAATACGGGCTTCTCGGTACGGGAGCTTGGCAAATTGGTCTTGGCTTTACACAAGGGCCTTGGATTTTGACTAAGTTTTTTAATATTAGAAAGGTGACATGATATTTATTTTCCCGATTTAATTCGGGTATTCTTTGAACCTCCCAACACGGAGGTCACGAGTGTTCTTGGTTTATTTATAAAAAAAAGGGGGGCTCACTCCACCCCCAGCTTCCATTCACACAAGATACGACATGAAAGTTGTTGCCATGCCGAAATAGATTAGGATCGATGTAATATCGTTCAAAGTCGTGATGAATGGCCCAGATGCAACCGCCGGATCGATGTTCAATCGTTCCATGAGCATTGGAATGAAAGCTCCTGCGATTGTCGCTACAATCAGAGATGCCATAATCGATACTCCAACAAGCATCCCTAAAACCAGATTCTGTTGCCAAATAAAAATAACGATAGAAATAATGACGCCGGATACGCTCCCTGTGATAACACCTGTCCCAAGTTCACGCAGCAACCATTTAAGGTTCCCCTGCTTGCCGAAATTGCCTGTTGCAAGCCCTCGAACTGCAACAGCTAGCGACTGTGTTCCAGAATTACCTGCCATCCCGGCAATTAATGGGATGAAAATGGCAAGGACTGCAACCTGTTCCAACGTTTCTTCAAATTGTCCGATCAAACTTGCAGTAAAGAGACCAAGGAATAATAAAATGATTAACCATGGCAACCGTTTTTTGGCTGCTTCAAACGGTGTATCGGTGTGATGTTCGCCATCTGCCACCCCAGCAAGCTTGGAATAGTCTTCACTCGCTTCCGCGTCTACAACATCTAAAATGTCGTCGACCGTAATAATCCCGATGAGATGATTTTGAAAGTCAACAACCGGAACAGCGAGAAAGTCGTAATCCATAAACAATTGTGCTACTTCTTCTTGGTCTTTGCCGACGGATACTGTAATGACCCATTCGCTCATGATGTCTTTAATCAACATATCGCTGTCAGAAATGATAAGGTCACGAATGGACAGTACTCCCGCGATCTTCTTCATTTCATCAACGACATATAAATAATAAATCATCTCCGCATCGGGTGCTTCTTCTTTTAACACTTGCATGACCTGCTCGACGGTTTGAGTATCGTATAAGGCGATAAACTCCGTCGTCATAATACTACCGGCTGTTTTCTCCTCATAATTTAAAAGGATTTTAATTTCTTCAGCAGCTTCCTGATCCATCAGCGTCAAAAAACTTGCGACTTCTTCTTTTTCTAATAAATTCAGAATATCAACCGCATCATCCGCTGGCAGTTCGGTCAAGATTGCCCCGGAATATTGTGGATCCATCTCCGTAAAGTATTCCAACGTATCTTCAAAATCCATACTTTCGATAATTTCGGCAAATTCCGCTGGAGACAAGTATCCATATATCCACTGGCGGAGCGGCTCAGGCTGTTCCTTGAAAAAACTTGCCTGTTCATACGTGTGCATATCAAGAAAATCTTCCCTAAAATTTTCAATATCATCTTTTTCAAGAGACGTTTGTAATGTATTAAAGCGAGCTTGATAGTTTTCTTCTTTTTCTGCTTCATATCTCTCTAATGATTCACTCATGTTCACCAATCCTTTCCTACAAACCTCTCTATGTATATATCCTTTCCACTAATGAACATTTAAAAACTACAGAAACTACTAATTACTTTCATTCAGTGTTCATTCACTAATTTTAGCTTTCTAATCGCCGTTCAGGAGGTACGAGAGGTGTTTGGACTGCGGACCTCCTGAAGAGAATAAGTTCTTATTTCATAATACGAGCGATATTGTGTACAATAGTTCATAAAGGAGGTACGAATGATGAAAGTTGATTGTATTGGAGATGTGCACGGATGTATCGATGAGCTGCACGATCTTTTCCAAACATTAGGATACCATTATGAAAATCAAGTTTTCAAACATCCCGGCGGACGCGTTCCTGTTTTTCTTGGTGATTTAACCGACCGCGGTCCGAACTCGCTTGCAGTTATTCGCCTCGTTTACCGAATGGTCGTCACAGAAAAGATCGCCCGCTATGTACCAGGAAACCATTGCAATAAATTATATCGCTTTTTTCTTGGTAATAATGTCCAACAGAAGCATGGACTGGAAACAACCGTTCAAGAATATGAAACCCTTGATAACAAAGAAAAGCAGCACATTCGAGAGCAGTTCATGTCTTTATATGAGCAGGCTCCTCTCTATCTTGAAATTCCTGAAGTAAATGCCGTCATCGCACATGCCGGAATAAAAGAAGAATATATCGGTCGTACGGATAAGCAAGTGAAAAGCTTCGTCCTTTACGGAGATACTACCGGCAAGTCCGATGATTTGGGTAGGCCGATCCGACGTGATTGGGCAAAACATTATCACGGAAAGCGTTGGATTATTTATGGCCATACCCCAGTTAAGGCTCCACGAATCATCCATCATACGATAAATATTGATACTGGCTGTGTGTTCGGAAATGCATTGACCGCTTATCAGCTTCCCGAACAGACTATCGTTTCGACCCCATCCACGCAACCGTGGAATGAAGAGAAATTTCGTTCGTTCGATTAATCACTTGATAGTTGATTCATTGCCTTCACCATATCTTCCGGCAAATCAGTAACGACCGTAAGTGCTTTTCCTGTAAACGGGTGTAAAAAACGAATCTCATGGCAGTGGAGAGCCTGACGATTCAAGCTATCTTTTTTCCCGCCATATAAATCATCGCCTAATAAGGGGTGATTTAAATATGAAAAATGAACCCGAATCTGATGCGTTCTCCCTGTTTCAAGTTCCACTTCCACAAGTGTATGTTCAGCTAACCGTTTCTTCAATTTATAGTGCGTTACTGCGCGTTTTCCAGTATCTGTTACCATGCGTTCTACAATGGAGGCTGGATTCCTTCCAATAGGCGCATCAATCTTTCCTTCTTTCCTGTCCATATGGCCCTCTACAATCGTCATATACTTCCTGTTGATTGTGAAGCGCTGTTGACTTTTTGCAAGGAGGCTATGGCTCAATCGGTCTTTTGCTATTAATAATAAACCAGAGGTATCCTTGTCCAATCTCGTGACAATATGGATTGTATGAGGGTTTCCGATTTTTTCATAATGGGCAAGGACTCCGTTTGCGACCGTGCCTGATTTATATTTCGGTGATGGAAGAGTTGGCATTCCCGGCGGTTTGTTGATTACGAGTACCGCTTCATCTTCATATTCAATTGTAAGATCAAGCTGTTCAGGAAAGAGCCACTTACTTACAGGCTCGGGAGGCAACTGTACTTCCAATATATCCCCTGCCTTCAGTTGTGCCCTTACCGTCTCCCTTACCTCATTCAGTAAAATATTACCTTCATCCGATTTTGCCGCAATTAAGATTCGTCTTGAAAAACCGCCTACTTGTTGTAAAAAGTCTCGGATTAACATTCCCGCTTGCTCGTTCTTGATTGTCCATTTCATTTATTGATTGCCTCTCTATTCTCCCATCCTATAATTCCCATCGGAAACGAATGAATCACGTACTCGGTTCCAGAATGGGAATTGCCTAAATCTTGCAAAGCGCGCTTTTTCCTTTGCTACGCGGCACTGGATGGACTTCACTTCTGAGTATGTGTTTGTGTAATGATCAATTGAAATCAGAAAACTGCTATCACGCATTGGACGCAACATGCACGTATGGTGCTGTGGCAAAATAAGCGGTGAGCCTATCGTACGGAAAACCCGATTATTAATCGAAGCCATTTCTGTTAATTGAATCGCTTCGAGTGATGGGTGGATAATCGCGCCCCCCAGTGCTTTATTATAGGCAGTACTTCCCGATGGTGTAGAAATACAAATACCGTCTCCTCGGAAAGTTTCGAAATGTTCACCCTTAATTTCAACATCGAGGACGACAGAAGAACCATCTGCTGTCTTGATCATCACTTCATTCAGTGCGAGTAACCGGTCTTCTTTTTCTCCCGTTTTCGAACGGATAATGACTTCGAGAAGCGGGTACTCTACCGTTTGGAATGGGGTCTTCGCAATTTCAATAATTAGTTTTTCCAACTCATCAGGTGTGTAGTCGGCGTAGAAACCAAGATGACCGGTATGAACCCCAATAAAAGCAGTCTCCTGCAGGCGATGATGATAACGGTGAAAAGCTTCCAGAAATGTACCGTCTCCGCCAACTGATATGACGAGTTCCGGCTCTTCCTTACTATATTCCAAATCAAATTCCGTTAAGTATTGTTTCATCGTTGCTTTAATTGTTTTTGAACGATTATCGTCTCTTGACACAATTACAAATTTCATGATCTTCTCCCCCTTAAATGCGGTTGTCTGATTACATGATTACAACCGGTGGAAAATCCGGTTTGCTTCTTGAATTTCATTTTTAATTTTTGACATTTCTTCATCTAGATTAAAAGCTGCTTCTGCTGCAAGCTGTAATCGTTTTTGGATTTTTTCAGGTATTCTTCCTTTATATTTATAATTTAAGGAGTGTTCATTCGTCGCCCAGAAGTTCATGGCAAGTGTACGGATTTGGATTTCCGCAGTAACGAGCTTTCTTCCGTGAATCGTTTCGGTAGGATATTGAATAATCATATGAAAGGATCGGTAGCCACTGCTTTTCTTACTTTTGATATAATCTATTTCTTCAAGAATAGTAAAATCGCTTCTTTCACGCAACATGTCGACTACGGTATAAATATCATCGACAAATTGACAAACAACACGGATTCCCGCGATATCTTGGATTTCATCTGCAATCTCGTTCAGCGGTACTTGTCTTCTCTCCGCTTTTTCCAAGATGCTCGGAATCGGCTTTACCCTTGCTGTAATAAATTCAATTGGGGAGTGTCTTGATTCATGTTCAAATTGTTTGCGCATTCCTTTTAGTTTCACTTTTAATTCTTCTACTACCTGTTCATAAGGAGCTAGAATTACTTCCCAATTCACTGTCACCACTCCTCTTTCTTTTGAGTCTGTACCTAGTCTATTTTAACACATGCAGAGAAAAAGGCTATTCATTGCATATTACTTGAGAAATTGCCATAATCAATTATAATCACTTTACAACGGAGGCATTTCGAGTGGCACAGGAAATTGAAATTGAATTTAAAAACTTATTGACGAAAGCTGAATTTGATACATTACTGGAGACATTTCCCTTCCCTAAAGAACCAATCAAACAAACGAACCATTATTTTGAAACAGAAAACCTAGAGTTGAAAAAGCATCATAGCGCCTTAAGAATTAGGGAGAAAAACGGGGAGTTTACGTTAACATTAAAAGAGCCTTTTGGTGACAGCCTACTGGAAACGCATGATCAATTAACGCAAAAAGAAGCCGCAAGTTGGCTAAATGGGAAGCCTGCACCGAAAAAGAATGTTGGAAAACAGTTGGAACAGTTAGAAGTCGATTTCACCGATCTAAAATACTTCGGTGAGCTGTCAACCGAGCGCTGGGAATATCAGAATAAAGACACCCTCTATGTCCTTGATTACAGTACGTACAACGAACAGGATGATTATGAATTCGAGCTGGAAGCGAAAAGCCGTCCAGATGGGGAAAAAGTGTTTAAATGGGTACTGGAAACAAATCATATTCCAAAACGCCGGACACCGAACAAGATTGAGCGATTCTTCATGAATTTGAAAAATCTGGATGGAAAACATTAGATGCTATGTAAATAATCCCTGTTATAAATCAGATTTGTTGCTCATATACTAAACCCCTGCTACAATAATGAAAAACAAAATTAGGAGAAATCCATATGCAGGACATCAGACACCGCTCTATTTATGAAGCAATTGGCGGCTATAGTGAAATAGAGAAGATAGTTGACAGTTTTTACGAACGAGTAGCAAAACATCCGTTACTCATTCCAATTTTTCCGGAAGATTTGACGGAGACGGCAAGAAAGCAAAAATTATTTCTTACCCAGTTCTTCGGCGGACCGAGGCTTTACGAAGCAGAAAGAGGTCACCCGATGATGCGCAGAAGGCATCTCCCCTTCCCCATTACACCAAGCAGGCGTGACGCCTGGCTGGATTGTATGGAAGAGGCACTGGAAGAAGCACGTATCGATGAACCTTATCGGACGGTTATTTTTGAGAAATTGACGTTGACAGCTAACCACATGATGAATACACCAGAGTAAAAGAAAGGAGGACTTGATGTGAGCTGGCAGCAACCTGAGTTATTGAGTATGAATCACTCTAACCCATCAGCCACTTATACTGATTTAGATTCTGTTCAGAAGCCTGTAGAAGTTTATCTGTTTTTGGATCCTTTTTCCGCGGAATGTTGGTCTCTGCAATTTTATTTAAAGAAGTTAACATTAGAATATGGCAGATTTTTCACTGTGCGAGTGATTGTAAACAGCCGCTTTTCTTTAGTGAACAAGCAACAGGTACATGCTCCCTTCATTAGTCATGCAGCAATGGTGAGTGAAGGCAGAGAACGCTATCCAGTCACACATCCACTGATTACCTCCCTTGCCATTAAGGCATCTGAGCTGCAAGGTAAGCGGGCAGGGAAAGAATTTTTACAGAAGTTACAAGAAAAGCTGTTCATCGAGCACTTGAATATCTCTGAATTGGATGTCCTGTTCGCTTGTGCGAAAGAGACAAAATTAGATATGCAGGAATTTAAGAAAGATATCGTTTCACCTTCAGCAAAAAGAGCGTACCAATGTGATTTACGCCTTACGAATGAAATGGATGTCGATGCAATGCCGACGATGGTGTTCTTTAATCAGACAGTGGAAGAGCATGGTATTAAAGTTTCTGGATTATACCCTTACGAGATATATGAACTTGTTTTAAGTGAAATCTTACAATATCATCCGATTCCATCCACGAAACCTTCTCTGGAAGATTTGATAAGCCGTTCAACCATTATCGGCAACAAAGAAATTTCCATTATTTATGACTGGTCAGAAACAAAAACTTTAAGGGAAATGAAAAAATTACAATTAAAACAACTAGTGGAGAAAATGGAAATAAATAATGAAATCTACTGGAAACCAAAAATTTGACGGACTATTCATTAGTCGGTCTATTTTTTTGGTTTGGGACAAGGGGTCAGGTGCACTGTCCCAAAATAAACAAAAAAATAAAGGATATACGGGGCAGCGTATATCCTTATTCCGTCTTTGTATGAATACAAAGGGGGGATGGGAGAAAGTTTCATGATCAAACAAAAGGGGTTTTTGTTTGTTTCAACTTATGTATATATCATAACAACTCATAATCAGTTTGACAATAGTTTTGTGTGATAGTTCACAAAAAGTTCAAATTCTGGACATTTTACGCCCGGGGTGGTAATTTTCCGTCCCCCTAAAACTTCTATTTAAAAAGAGCAAAAAAAAAGAGAATATACGGGGCAGCGTACATTCTCTAATATCCGTCTTTGTATGAATACAAAGGGGGATGGGAGAAAGTTTCATGATCAAACAAAAGGGGTTTGTTTGCTTCAACTTACAATTATATAGTAACAGGTATTTTTTCAGTGTGCAAGGGATATGTTCAAGTTTTCACAAATTGTTCAATAATAATTACTCACAGCTGGTATATTTACGTTTCTGCATCATATTTTATACTAGACGAGGAGGATGCGTATGAATCAGTTGTATCCGATTTTATTGTTTATTTTAGTGGTGATTGCTTTATTTGTTAACATGATTGGTTTGATGCGGTTGATTCCATTATTTATAACGTTGCCTCTATTATTTATTTCGATTTATTTCATGCTTTATTCTATTCTGAATCGAAAAAAAGTATATCGGCGCATGCGGTAAATAGGGGAGCGGTTATACAACCTGCTCCCTTTCCCATTATCCTAATAACTTTTCTAATTCCTCTAGCTTCTCTTCAAATACATCTAGCGCGTCCAAGATTGGCTGCTTGGAGTTCATATTGACGCCCGCTTTTTTCAAAACTTCAATCGGGTAATCGCTGCTTCCTGCTTTTAAGAAATTCGTGTAGCGTTCGACTGCTGAGTCCCCTTCTTCCAGGATTTGTTTGGCAAGTGAAGTTGCTGCGGAATAGCCAGTTGCATATTGATATACATAATAGTTGTAATAGAAATGGGGTATTCTTGCCCATTCAAGGCCAATCTCCTCATCACTTACTACAGATGGACCATAATACTTCTTGTTCAAGTCATAATAAATCTCTGTCAGTCGATCTGCAGTGAGTGCTTCTCCGTTTTGTGCACGTGCATGAATGTCATGCTCGAACTCAGCAAACATTGTCTGGCGGAATACTGTTCCCCGAAAGCCTTCCAGGAAGTGGTTAAGGATATACATCTTTTCCTTTTCGTCTTCCAGGTTTTCCAGCAAGTAATCATTAAGTAGCGCTTCATTCGTTGTTGAAGCAACTTCAGCTACGAAAATTGAATAATTCCCATAACGGAATGGCTGATGCTTCCGCGAATAATAGCTATGCACAGAGTGGCCAAGCTCATGCGCAAGTGTAAATGTATTATTAATATTATCCTGCCAGTTCATTAAAATATAAGGATTTGTTCCATACGCACCAGATGAATAAGCTCCACTCCGCTTCCCTTTATTCTCTTCCACGTCAATCCAGCGATTCTCATACGCTTCTTTTAATATTTGCTGATAATCACTACCGAGTGGCTCAAGTCCTTTAGAGACATATTCTTGTGCTTTCTCGTACGGAACTTTCATATCAACCTCTGTCACTAATGGTGTATAGAGATCATACATATGCAGTTCCTCGACACCAAGAACCTTCTTCCTCAATTCTACATAACGATGTAATAATGGAAGACGCTCGTTCACCGCTTCCACGAGATTATCATATACTTCCTCTGGAATATGGTTGGCTGAAAGTGCCGCCTGTCTTGCAGATTCATAGTTACGTACTTTTGCATAGAAATTATCTTTCTTTATATTTCCGCCTAACGTTGCTGAAAAGGTGTTTTTAAATTTACCATATGTTTCATACATTGCCATGAATGCATCTTTCCGCACGCGGCGGTCTTTTGATTCAAGAAAAGTCGAGTATCTGCCATGAGTGACATCAACCTCTTCCCCGTCCTCATTTTTAATCGCTGGAAACGTCAAATCCGCATTATTCAGCATGCCAAAGGTCTGTGCACCTGTTCCAAGAGCTTCCCCTGCTTCTGCAAGCAATGCTTCCTCTTTTTCACTCAGGACGTGCGGGCGGCGTTTCGCGATATCCGCTAACACTTTTTCATAAAGCTTCAGTTCTTCCTTCTCCTCTAAAAATTCGTCCAGCTTGCCTCCATCCATAGCAAGGATCTCTGGAACGATATAGCTCATCGCACTGGATGCTTTCGTAAGCAGCATTTCCGCTTCCGCATTCAACCCTTGATAAAAGGAATTCGTTGTATCTTGATCATAGCGCATATGAGCGTATGTATATAATTTTCCGAGCCTGCTGGACAATTCATCCTGCAGTTTCAATAGATTATATAGCGTATCCGCGGATGTTGCTAACTTTCCTTGATACGCTTCGATTTCTGGAAGGTCTTTCCCAAGTTGAGCATGTTCTTTTTTCCATTCTTCATCATTTGGAAAAATATCTTCCAGCCGCCATGTACGCTCCTCTGGAACTTCACTTCTTGATTTCAATTTTTTCGTCGTATTTGACATCAAATTTCCTCCTTTATATCTGCTTACTATATTAATTCTAGAAAAATATAGAAAACCCCTTCTTTTAGTATAACGAATTAATGACGATTCATGCTCGAATGATGTTTATTTCTTTTGAAAAAGCTCTGTAATGAAGTCACCATCTTCTATCATTGCGGTCTCAAGCTGGTCAGGAAGATGAATCTCCGCTATTTTATGAAAGGAGTCAGCAGAGACATGCCGTAAAATGCCAGCCGAACAAAGATGTCTAAGATATTCGCGGACGGGTTGTACTGGAGTCACAATTAAGGGGAAGTATTCAGAGGGGAACAAATAATTTTGAACGATATGGTTGCAGGCTTGCGTCGTAATTACAGATCCGTTCGGTTTCACAGCGATCACCTCAAACAGAATCCAACTTTGCCATATCCAACCGGGCAGCTTCATGCGGTAAGCTCCTGAAACTGGAAGGTGAACAATCGCCGGCAGCTTTTCGAATTGCAGATCTTTCCTATATAACCAACGATGCCAATTCCGTTCTTCTCCAAACATCCTGCCTCGCCCTCTTAATCTGAAATAGTTCTTTTCCTTTTTCCAGATTGTTGCAAATTGATAGTTCGGTAAAAATTCCTTTGCAAGCAGTCCGGGAAACGTCAATGCTTCTAGTCGATTAATTGTAAGTTTCCCCATTGCACGGTTTTTATTTGTAAAAGTAAAATCTTGGAATTTAATGAGATTACGAGTGAAGGGGCAGTAGTAGAAAAGGCTTAATGGGTAAGCTTCGG
The DNA here is from genome assembly GCF_022213125.1 of Oceanobacillus alkalisoli. Lineage (NCBI taxonomy): Bacteria > Bacillati > Bacillota > Bacilli > Caryophanales > Bacillaceae > Oceanobacillus > Oceanobacillus alkalisoli. The sequence continues at coordinate 57,753 of NZ_JAKNRA010000016.1, forward strand.
TAAATTGATGGATGAACATGCGGGTAAAGGAGTCGATTTTCAGTACTTTATTTCCTTTTCGTTTTAATAATCTTTCGCCGAGAATCCAAACAACGTGGATGCCGGTTCTTTTATATCCGTTTGTTCTGCTAATAATTTCATCACTAGAAATCCTCGAACATTGATATTCTATTGCAATTTTACGTTTACGATAATAAAGCAGCAAATCTGGACGCTGGTTGATTTCCGGAAGATGCGCTTCAAGCTCTACGGTAAGATCTTGACCAAGAAGCCATTCATATAGATGAAGCTTCCCTTGCTCATGATAAGCACCCTCCCCTCCTCCTGATGATGGACAATTTGCGTTAGCTGTATGGGCAAAGTGAGCAACCACTTTCTCGCCAGCCCGCAAAATGACCTTCTCTTCACAAACCGGACAATAAAATGATTCACTATCAGCTTTTAATTGCAGCAGTCGATTCTTTGGAAGCAGTGCTGGGGTGATATATTTTCCATTTTTTGATTTTGCTTGCAGCATGCAAACACCTCCATGCCACTATATTCGACAAAAAATGAAAAAATCCTGCTATTTTTTCACATTTCCCCCAAAAAAATAGACATCCTATCCAGATGTCTATTTTTCTCGCGGAAAGTATTTTCTTATCTCAGCAAACGTATTTTCCTCGATAATTTTTTTCCCGTATTCTTCTAGTACATGGAGGGAAATATCAGAGTTTGTTGCGAATTCATGAATCTTACTCGTAAGGTTCGTTTGAATATTGTCATCATCCAGAACTTCTATGCCGAACTGTACATACAGATAGTACGCTCCTTCATAGTGGTAGAGGGTTTCTTCTATAATTTCATAATCACGCTTCATCAGGTGACTGAGTTGAATCACATCTTCAAAGTCAGCGAACTTTACAATGACCCATAATTTTTCTTCATGGAAACCAGGATTATCATGCACATGTTCTTCACTCTTACCAAATGTGTCTTCGAGGATTTCATCAATATCTTCTTCCCCGTGCAATTCAAAGCTATCGTCATCCTCATCATCCAGTTCGTATTTGTCATCCTGTTTAGAGATTTTAGCTTTTGTAACGATGATTTCAAGACCTTTTTCCATCGCTTGCACTTGGATCCAGAGCGGACCATCCGGACTGAAGTCTTCTTTCTGATTTACTTCATCCATCATATGCCAGAATAGTTGTTCACTGCGTTCTCTATTGTACCAAATGTCTTCCTTTTCATACCCTAAATCTTCAATATCCAAGTACGAGATATAAAACTTAATCGTATTTTCATTTATTCTTTCTATTTCCATTCTTCTACTCTCCCTTCAAGCGAAAGATTTGAAATCTATTAAAATAATATGCGTAAGAATTTATTCAGCCAAGAAAATCGTACCGCTTCTTAGCTTATAGCTATTGTATGATAAAGTATGGTCGTTTGGAAATGAATATGCCTATAATTAAATGTTTATTCTAAAGCAGTTTGAACAATTTGTCACGCATTTTCTTCTTGTTAATCATAAAAGCACAAGACAATGAACTTCTGTCCTGTGCTTTTTAATGTATAATTTCCTTTAGTTTACCATTCGTTGGGCTTCTCTTAATTGGAAAGTACGAACAGTTCTAGGAAGAAAACGTCTGATTTCATCTTCATTATATCCAACCTGAAGCCGTTTTTCATCAAGGATAATCGGTCTTCTTAACAAGCCGGGATTTTTTTGAATTAGATCAAACAAATCCTGCATTGGTAATTGTTCAATATTTACGTCTAATTTCTGGAATACTTTTGAGCGTGTCGAGATGATTTCATCCGTACCATCTTCCGTCATCCGTAAGATGCCTTTTATTTCTTCAATTGTTAGCGGTTCCGAAAAAATGTTACGATCCTTGTACGGAATATCATGCTCTTCCAACCAAGCTTTAGCTTTTCTGCAGGATGTGCAACTTGGTGAGGTATAAAGTGTTACCATGTACTTCACTCCTCAATATTTATTTCTATCGATATGCAAGCAATTAATTAAACTCATTTCTCATTCTTATATTAAAATAAGTTTAAATAAAACCCTTTTATAGTATACTACATTTACCACAAAAAAAGTAGGGGTAAACCTCGAATGTTTGCAGATTTCCCAATCCACCTGCATAAACGACTGTCTACTCGATATTGTACCCGAACTGTTTTCAATTAAACCCTTAAATTCTTAATTGGTTAAAAAAATGGGACACGCACTCTCATTGGAGGCCACTGAAAAACTCCTGTTTTTTAATGGGAGGTAAGTCAAACTAAAATAAGAGAGCTTTTTATGTGTTTTTTCATAAAAAGCTCTCTTATTTACCTAATATCTTCCCTATTTTTGGTCTATTA
>NZ_JAKNRA010000017.1:0-43183 GCF_022213125.1 Oceanobacillus alkalisoli
TTCCCATCACTTCGAGTGAGTAAGATCCCTCAGAGACGATGAGGTTGATAGGTTCGAGGTAGAAGCATGGTGACATGTGGAGCTGACGAATACTAATCGATCGAGGACTTAACTAACTTCTATATTTGATGTCGTGAATTACTCTTATTTAGTTTTCAGGGTATGAAATTTACATAAAAGATAGTTTATACTTGATTTTTTCTGTGAATCAGCTATAATAATTATTGTGACAAAAAAATAACCTGATTTTTACAAACAGTTAACAAGAAATAACTTTTCACTAGGTCTGGTGGCGATGGCGGAAAGGTCACACCTGTTTCCATACCGAACACAGCAGTTAAGCTTTCCAGCGCCGATGGTAGTTGAGACCTTGTCTCTGCGAGAGTAGGATGCTGCCAGGCAATTAACCTTTAAGTTAAGTTAATTTAATTGTAATAATATAAGCAACTGAAAGTAATTCAGAGAAATTCAATTCGACTGTATTACTTAGAGCTCAATGGAGAGCTGTCCGAGTTGGTCGAAGGAGCACGATTGGAAATCGTGTAGGCCGCTATCGCGGTCTCGAGGGTTCAAATCCCTCGCTCTCCGCCATTATACTTTTTAATTTAATGGCCCGTTGGTCAAGCGGTTAAGACACCGCCCTTTCACGGCGGTAACACGGGTTCGAATCCCGTACGGGTCACCATTTTTAGGAAGGCATGTTAAATACACGCAACGTTTTGTTGCAACACATGTATTATCATATCCTATGCGTTGGAGGATTAGCTCAGCTGGGAGAGCACCTGCCTTACAAGCAGGGGGTCGCAGGTTCGAGCCCTGCATCCTCCACCATTATTTATAATTTACATTATCGCGGGGTGGAGCAAAGCCAAAACACCATTGAGAAACATCTTTGAATTAGGCTTTGTGAGGAGTGTAAGCTTCTCCGAATTATCCCGAAATACGACGAACAGTCTTTATTCTATTATTATGCATGAATAGCATTTGCATATCTCTTATTACCGCGGGGTGGAGCAGTCCGGTAGCTCGTTGGGCTCATAACCCAAAGGTCGCAGGTTCAAATCCTGCCCCCGCAACCAAGGTCCGGTAGTTCAGTTGGTTAGAATGCCTGCCTGTCACGCAGGAGGTCGCGGGTTCGAGTCCCGTCCGGACCGCCACTATTTATTTAATAGTCATTATGGCTCGGTAGCTCAGTCGGTAGAGCAACGGACTGAAAATCCGTGTGTCGGCGGTTCGATTCCGTCCCGAGCCACCATTATATCTTTGTTGGAGGGGTAGCGAAGTGGCTAAACGCGGCGGACTGTAAATCCGCTCCCTCAGGGTTCGGCAGTTCGAATCTGCCCCCCTCCACCATTTGATACAGGGGTATAGTTTAATGGTAAAACGAAGGTCTCCAAAACCTTTGATGTGGGTTCGATTCCTACTACCCCTGCCATTAAACTTTTTTAATTTAAATGGCGGTCGTGGCGAAGTGGTTAACGCACCGGATTGTGGCTCCGGCACTCGTGGGTTCGACCCCCACCGGTCGCCCCATTTAATAGTTCGTTATTGGGCTATAGCCAAGCGGTAAGGCAACGGGTTTTGGTCCCGTCATTCCTAGGTTCGAATCCTAGTAGCCCAGTTATAATGCGGAAGTAGTTCAGTGGTAGAACACCACCTTGCCAAGGTGGGGGTCGCGGGTTCGAATCCCGTCTTCCGCTCCATTTTTTTATCTGGCGGTATAGCCAAGTGGTAAGGCAGAGGTCTGCAAAACCTTTACCACCGGTTCGAATCCGGTTACCGCCTCCAAAATTTGCCGGTGTGGCGGAACAGGCAGACGCGCGGGATTCAAAATCCCGTTCCTTCACGGGAGTGTCGGTTCGATCCCGACCACCGGTATCTACATTATAATTTGGTTTTTTATAAAGTAAATGCACTCGTAAGTCTTGAATGATAAGACTTACGAGTTTTTTGTTTTAGTTTAATCTTTCACCATTTTTAATAGCTTGCTCAAATTTTGCTTATTACCACCATCAAAATATCCTTCAAACGGACAACCAAATTCTTTTACACGTTCTACTGTGTTTCTGATCGTAAATGCAGTAGGGTCCAAGTCTTCGTTCACTTCATGCCAAAATAATGGTGTGGAAACCGTTCCTTCTTTTGTCATGCGCGGCGAATAGGGAGCGACCAAAGTTTTATCTTTACCGTGCTGTACATAGTCGATGTATAAACGTCCTTTTCTATTTTTCTTTAATCGTTCGGTCGTAAAATCATTCGGATATGTGCGTTCCAAAGTTTTCGCAACAGCTTCAGTAAAAATGGAGGTCTCGTCGTAGGTCATGCTCCCTGCTTTGATTGGAATATATACTTGCATTCCTTTGTTTCCGGATGTTTTCACAAAAGAAACAAGGCTTAAATCATCTAATATCTGTTTTAATAATTGCGCTGCCTTTACTGCAAGGGAAAAATGCGCTCGGTTCGGTGGATCCAAATCAAATACAATCTCTAGTGGTGTAACATGTCCAATATGTTGAAAGGGGACGTGATATTCAATAGAGCCATGATTCGCTAACCAAACTAAGCCTTCTATATGATTGCATATAATAAAGTCCTCTATAGAATCAGATACTAAAAAATCAGGTGCATAATCTGGAAGACTCTTTTGAAAAAACGATGCTTTATCAATCCCATCCGGGGACCGGATAATAGTTAACGCACGCTGTTTTAAAAATGGCAGCATCCATGGGGATATTTCTCTGATATAAACTAAAAGGTCTTTCTTTTTAAATAGATTTGGCCATAAGTACTTATCTGTATTTGACACATCAATTGGAAGCTGGGCTATGTCCAGCTGTAATTTATCCAATGTGCATTCTGTGTATGATGTGTTAGGATTAATGCTTTTAAAATTAGGCTCCCTCAACTTTCCTTCATATAAATCTAATGTGTTGATTGTACATGTTATGGCTGGTGGTAAATGATAACTTCCCTTAACGAGTTTCCCTTGCTCCTTAAAGAGTTTTTGTACGGTTTCCGTTGAATCTTTCGGTAATCCATGCTTACATGTACCAATGCCTAGTAACTTATCGTTATCCAGGGCGTTGACTGTAAAATATTCGTTACTTGGGTTGTATTTTGTTAAGATGCCTTGAATCACTCTCCAATTTTTAATTTTTAACCAGTCGTGATGCCTTTTCCTTTTTTGATATGTGCTTTTTCTTAGCTTTGCAATAATGCCCTCACTTTTAAATGAGAAAACAATCCTTTCTATCTCTGCAATAGATGAAAATGTCTCTACACATCTTACCGTCGTATTACCGGAAACCGGCTGCAATGTTTGGTGAAGAATTTCTTTCCGCAATGATAACTTATGCTGGTGCAGCTTATTCCCTCTAATTTCTGTAATATCAAATACCATGAATGTTGCTGGTCTTGCACGTGCATGTGCCGCTATCCGCTCTTTCGAATTCATTCGGCCGCGCATTTGTATTTGTGAAAAATTTGCTTGATAGCGGTGGTTTAAGATGACAAGTTCTCCGTCCAACCTTATCGGTAACATACTTTTAAAATGAGCATCGTTTTCTTTACACCAATTAATAACTTCAGGAAAATTCTTTGTAAGATCGTGTTTGTTCTTACTTATCAAAGTGATGTTTTCAACCGTCCAATTCAACATACAGCGAAAGCCATCATACTTAACCTCATACAGCCATTCATCACCTTTAGGGATATCTGTTCTTTCTACCGGTTTCATCCAGTCCATATGTGTCACCTCATTTAATTAGGATGCCTCATATCTTTGTATAAAAAACATACAAGTCAGCAAAATAAGTTTAAAAAGGAGTGAACGCGATGCACACCATGTGGAAGGGAACAATCAGCTTTGGTTTAGTCAATATACCTGTAAAGATGCATGCGGCAACTGAAAATAAAGACATAAAGCTACGTCAATTGCATAAAAAGTGCAAAACACCTATAAAGTATGAAAAAACTTGTCCAAACTGTGATGAAGCTGTCAAAAACGAAGATATTGTTAAAGCCTACGAATATGCTCAAAATAAATTTGTAATTTTAGATGATGAAGAATTGGAGGCGTTAAAGAAAGAACAGGAAGGCAAAGCTGTAGAAATTATCGATTTTGTAAAGCTGGAAGAAATCGACCCGATTTATTTTGAAAAAAGCTATTATTTATCGCCAAATGAAGGTGGTGCAAAGGCATATGCACTATTGAGGGCGGCTCTAATGGATACTGGTAAGATTGGGATTGCAAAGATGATGATTCGTTCGAAGGAGCAACTTGCGGTCATCAGAGTATATAAAGATGCGATTGTAGTGGAAACAATTCATTATCCTGACGAAGTGCGAGCTGTTGATGAGGTTCCTAATGTGCCGAGCAAGGAGGCAGTTGGTAAAAAAGAGTTAGACACTGCGAAACTCCTGGTTGATCAATTAACAACGGAGTTTGAGCCGGAAAAATATAAAGATGATTATCGAACAGCACTTATGGAGCTGATAGAAACGAAGAAAAATAATGAGGAAGTTGAAGTTGGCGGAGAGACTAAGACAAAGCCGGATAATGTGATCAATTTAATGGACGCGCTCCAGGAGTCCTTGAATCGCGCTAAAGATGAAAAGCCAAAAACAAAACCGAAAAAGAAAACAACTTCTAAAAAGACGATCAAGACAACAGCTAAGAAGAAGAAAGTTACTTCTTGACTCACGAAGGGCTGTCGGGTATAAGAGCGACCAGCAGCTGATAATAAAACAAACAAAAATAAATATGAATTCAAGTTAAAGTGGATGCTGCTTTTAAGGAGGCATCCATTTTAATTTGAAAGAGACTATTGACTATTAATCATTTTAAAACGAAAAAAGACTATGATTCAAAGAAGAAAGTACTTGATTTCTTTTATAAATCAAATACTTCTTTATTGCTTTACTACGTTATAAAATAAGTCGTTCAACAATAATTAAATAATTTATTTTAAAAATGTTGAACTATAAAATTCATTTCTGTATAATTCTACTTAATATGAATATTTATTAAGGGTGATCGGATGGAAATTTTACAGGCAACAAGCAGAAAAAGAGAAACCTATGAAGTCCATTTTGCTTATTCTACTTTATGGGAATGTGCTTTAGGGATAGCCGCTATAACGAATTCACGAATTATTAGTACTTTAGAAAAACCTGCAAGTTATTGGAAAGAGCTTAGAACATCATTATCGGAAAGACTTCACCTTCATTTAGATTACGTAGAAAAAAATAATACGTGGAAGGCATTATTACAATTGCTTCACTATCATGAAAGTAATACGCTCGATGAATTCTGCACGAGTATTCATTTGCTGCAAGATACAACGTTTAAATTCACTTGTTTACCGTATATCGGAGAGAAATTCCAGCAGCTAAGGGAAAAGGCTGCAACCGGAGAGGAGCAAGCTATCGTAGAATTGAAACAGATAACGAGTGATAATCCTTTTTTCCCGCAGTACATTGAATTTATCGGTAAAACCGATGCACAAAAGCTTAAAGCCCATTTAACTGAAGTTATGACATTATGGTATGAAGCAGTGATAAATCCAGAATTAGAACGGACAAGCCAAATTTTGAAAGCCGATTATGAATCTAAAAAGCGGATGAAAGAAAAGATGTCCCCCGAAGAGCTTGTTCAGTGGGCGACAGGAGGGGTAAACTACCTTCCCGAGCCTAGTATTCATCAGGTGTTACTCATCCCACAGTATGTATATCGTCCTTGGAATATTGAAGCAGACATTGAAGGTACGAAAGTATTCTATTATCCAGTGGCCAATGAGAGTCTTTCACCAAATGATAAATATATGCCAAACCATTTTTTAATACTAAAGCACAAAGCATTAGGAGAAGAGGTTAGACTACGAATCGTAAAATTGTTGTCGGAAAAAAATCATTCGTTACAGGAACTTACGGAACAGTTAAAGATGGGGAAGACTACGATTCATCATCATTTGAAAATATTACGTGCTGCTAAATTGGTTGAAATAATCGAAGGAAAATATGCTTTGAAAGCAAATTGGTCAGAATTACTCTTTAAGGAATTAGAACAATATCTAGAACAATAAAAGGGAAAAAACTTATGAATCCGTCATTATTAAAAAATCGTTCGTTTGTATCTGCATGGCTGGGTTTCCGATTGGCTATATAATAGGAGCTATCTTAGTAACTCGAATTCCATATAATAGCCGCAGAGTTCTTATGCTCGGTTCCCTTTTCATAGGTGGACTAACCTATATTGCATTATGCTTTAATCATAGTATTCCATTAGCAATAACAACCGAAACGATTGCAGGAATAGGAGTGGCTGTTTTTAGTATCCATCATACAACGATCCTCCAAAAAAGAGTCCCCAATGGCCTGATGGGTAAGGTGTTTTCCGTTCGGTTGCTTATTATTAGGGGCGTGATGCCGTTGGGAGTGCTTGCTGGTGGCGTATTAAGTGAAATGTTCGGTGTCAGACCATTGTATCTTTTGATTGGTTTATTGATTAGTACATTTTCATTCGCAGGAATATGTTTACCATATTTTAAATTTATTGATGAAAAAAGCAATCAGGAAAAAATGGTTTCTTGAAACACTCTATGCATACGTCATACGCATCATATTATATACTTTAATGAATTTCATAATACGTATTTAATGCTTCACCATCACCATATGTAGTTGAGTTGGTTCGTTCCCAACTACATATGGTGATGGAAAAGCCGACTTTGGTAATGATGAAATTCATTCACTTTATTAAAAGATTTCTTATCCTTTACTTTTTAGCAGATTTATTATCAGTTATTAATTTTTTTATTTTTTCCATTTCTTTTTGATAAGCTTTTTCCGCTTCAGAGGTTGATGGTAGAAATGGTTCTGGGTTATAATCGGTGCGTTTCCCATAACGTATCATTTGATAGATAATCATGCCGTTATTTGGTTTACCATGAACCGTCTTCATAGGGATTGCATCAAATAATACATAGAAAAATGCATAAAATACAAATCGATCCCAAAATGTCGCATACATCGTGATATATCCGTTTGCAATAAGGGCATTAATGACTAAACCGACAATAACATTAACCATGATAGGGCTTGCATATAAAATGACATAGGCAAACTTACTTTTAACTTTTAATTCATCATAGGAAAACCAACTGTAGAGATGATAATATTTTCGTACGTCCAACTTTCCAAACTTAAATATCCGTGGACCGGATCCTAACGTGATTCTACTATTTTTTGCACCAAACAGGAGACCGAAAATCATATATCCTAACTCTCTTAAAAAGATGACAGCAGGAAAGATAATGAATGCAGATATCACCAGACTCACTAAATCGGATAAACCAAACATCTACATCGCCTCCTTCAGATACTATTCCACGATGGAGGGAAAACAAACTTTTTTGACGGAGGTCATATAGGTGGAATTGGGTAGTTTACCGGAATAGAGTTTGAAACACTTTGTTGAAGTCAATCGTATTAAGATAGAATGCTATTATAGCGACACATTCACCAATCCTGTTTGGTTATCCAGAGGCACAAATCCTAAATTTTGATGAATCTTCCATTCAGGAAGTTTCATATGAAGACACGGAACATTATAATTTGACATTGAATTTTTTGACAGGTCGGGAAAGGTTTCTGCATGAGTTGTTTCGTGGTGATGAAGACGAATGATGCATATTTACATTAAAAGTTTCAAATTCTCTTTCATAAAAAGTGCGATAGTCCTTCTTGGACTATCGCACTTTTTAGTATAATCATTAGTGGACACTTCATCCGAGATCTAAAATAAGCACAACAATATACTTATCTTCCTATCCTGATTAAAATACTTTACGCTGATAAATTATTTGACTGGCTAACCAGGAAATTAAAAAGAGGCTTATGGAGATTGCGGTGCCGCTAATGTAAAGGACTGTTGTCGACAAACTTGTAATGAAATCTGTAATAGCCGTGAGATGTCCTGCTAGAAATCGGAGAGCCGGTGGCAGCAAGGCTGCAGACACGATTAACCCAATCATTATGAATGCGCCTATATTACCTGGTTTTAATATGTAAAATAACGGAAAAGTCAAAGCAGCAAAGAAGAAAAATAACCCTGCGGCAATCACTATATCCCGAAATAGAAAGTCGAAATTAAATAGATACAGAATAATCCCAGCTACAGCGATTGATAAAATCATATAGACAGCGGAACCAACATATTTTGCGGCAACAATCTCTTTTCTCGTATATGGCAAGGAATTAAGAAGAATATTGGATTCTACCTGTTCATCATAAATATATCCATTCAATGGGATATATAAACTGGCGATCAGGAAAATAAAAAAAGGACTCATATGATCAGCAAAAATGGCAAAGAACATAACAAATGGAATAAAAAGCATAATTTGTGATTTTTGGATAATCAAATCTTTTCTTATCAAATTAAACATACTGCTGACGAGCTCCTTTCGTATAAAACATAATATCCTCCAAAGTCGCTTCCTCGATAACGACTTGATCTCCTAAGGATTTCCTTACTTCTTCTGCGTTATTTGTTAGTGCCTGAAATTCATTTGACGAACGGTCGATATTTATAAAACTTTTTTCTATTTTCTGATGGAGTAAATTGGTATTTCCTTTGACTAACTTATAACGCTCTTGCACGTCTTTTATTGATTCATGAAAAAGAATATTACCATCCTGGATGAAAATAATACGGTCAGCAATCCGCTCTAAATCACTGGTAATATGGGTAGAGAAGAAAAGTGTGCGTGTCGCATCATTCGTCAGCTCTTTTAAAATGTCCAGCAGCTCTCTGCGAAATACAGGATCTAAACCAGCTGTCGGCTCATCCATTATAATGAATTCAGCATCATGAGATAGGGCCAGTGCTAGAGATGTTTTCATCTGCATCCCTTTAGAAAAGGTTTTAATCGCTTTATTTAGTGGTAGTTCAAACAGCTTGATATAATCATAAAATTGTTTGTCACTCCAATTCTTATAAGCAGGGGCAATGATTTTACGAATGTCTTTAAGATTTAAATTTTCATAAAAGACATTGCTGTCATAGACAAAGCCGATTCGTTCCTTAATATCTCTTTCATTATTTACATATTGCTTCCCAAATACCTTGATTTCTCCTTTATCCGCTTGTAAAAGGTTCATTATTAACTTCATGGTAGTGGATTTTCCCGCACCATTTGCCCCGACAAAACCTGTAACCAGACCTTTCATTATTTGCAAATTGATATCCTTTAAGGAAAAATCTTTAAAATATTTACTCACATTTTTAAATTCTACTATATTTTCTATTGTTCTCACTCCTTATGTTGCATTTTAAGTGTGCATACGATTCATAAACAGTATATACTATATGTACTGTGTGCACAATAGTGAATTTAAACTTTTGTTGCAAAATAAAAAAAGACCTTAATAACGCATTAAGATCTCGTGTCGTTTTACCCGCGTCTGTGGGCAGCTTTCATATGAAACATAATATCATCTAACGAAGCCTTTTCCATTACAATATAATCGCCAAAGACTTTTTGTACTTGCGCTTTATCATTTGTTAATGCTTGGAATACGCCTTGGGATTGTTCAATGTTTAGAAAATAAGCTTCGGTATCCCGATCAAGTAAATCGCTATTTCCCTTCACAAGTGCATAATCTTCCTGCAATTCATCCATACGTTTCGAAATGAGAATTTCCCCCTGATCTATTAATATAATATAATCAGCGAAACGTTCCAAATCACTAGTCGTATGGGTTGAAAAAAGTATACTTCTATTTTCATTGACCATTACTTCCTGGAAGATATCTAATAATTCTCTCCGGAATGTCGGATCCAATCCTGCTGTTGGCTCGTCCATTATAATTAATTCAGCATGATGGGAAAGGGCCATGGCGATGGAAGCTTTCATTTGCATTCCTTTAGAAAAATGTTTAATTGGTTTTTTTAATGGCAGTTCAAATTGGTCAATATAAGCTTTATATTTTTTCCGATCCCATTGCTTATAAGAAGGTGCTATAATTTTACTGATTTCCTTTAAGTTCAGGGATTCGTAAAAAATGTTGCTGTCGTAAACAAAGCCGATTCGGTCTTTTATCGCTTTTTCATGTGTCGCATAATCCAGTCCGAATACGCTTATTTCTCCTTCGTCAGGCTGCAGAAGATTCATCATCAGCTTTATTAATGTTGTCTTACCAGATCCGTTTGCTCCAATAAGACCTGTTGTGTAGCCTTGTTTTATCTGTAAATCTATACTGTCAAAGGAGAATTCCTTAAACTCTTTAGAAATACCACGAATGTCTATTACATTATCCAAATGATCACTCCTCATACAGCAACTTTAATAAATCTTGTAATTCTTCATATGGTAATCCAATTTCTTTACTGTTGGAGATAACGGCACTTAATTGTTCTTCAATTACTCTTAGTTTTTTCTCTCGAATCATTTCTAAATTTTGCTCAGCTACATATGAGCCCTTACCTACAATCAAGTAGATGAATCCCCCTTTCTCTAATTCTTCATATGCCCGTTTAGTTGTAATTACACTGATTCTTAAGTCTTTGGCTAATTGCCTGATCGAGGGTAAAGCAGTACCTTCTGTCAGTTCACCTGACAATATTTTGGATTGAATTTGTTTGGAAATCTGCTCATAGATGGGTTCCTTAGAACTGTTTGATATTATAATTTGCATGTAGGAACCTCCTTTTCACCATATATATAACACATAATCACTATATACACTAGTTAATCATGACTGTATGCATAATTCAAGCGTTCTTAAATAGTTATTTGGGTTACTATTATATTGTGTAATATCTCAGTAGACGTCATTTTTCCTGGATAGATGTTTAAAAAGCTGCCTCACGGGAATCTAAAACATAACCAATAATAAAATATGGAAGGAAGATTTTCATTGAGTATGGCAATTGAAAAACAAAAAGCGAAAAAAGGATTGCTTGTTGCTGGAATAATTGCAGGAGCTTCCTCATTAGTTCTGTTGAATAGCAATGCGCGTGAAAAAGTAAAAGATACTTCTAAGAGCGTGAAGAATACCGTAACCAAGTATGCAACTACAATTAAAGAAGATCCCAATGGTACGAAGGATGCTATAATCAGCCGTATTCAGAATGCAACAGATATTTCCAAAGAGGCCATCCAGAAAATACAGGCAATTTTGGATACTCAAGTTAAGGATATTAAAGATACAACTAAAAATGTAGTTGAGGAGTCCAAAGATGTGATGTCTTCCGTAAAAGACGCAAAAGGTGAATTAGTCGATGTAAAAGATAGCGCAGTAGAGGCAAAGGATGAATTATTATCTGCTAAAGACGACGTAAAGTTTAAAGCAGAGATCAATAGCTAAGCGATAGCAGGTGTCTTTGAAAAGACTCTTGCTTCATTGAGATTTCTATTTCCATAATTATTTAGATGAAGCTCTATCCCCCTATCTCAAGGAGAGAGGGGGATTTTGTGGTGGAACCGAAAGTTTATATCAATGAGTGAGGAGATAGGGTGCTTGATATTTTTGGAAAGGAAAAATAAGAAGTATAATAGTCAATGGAAATATCTCTCCCTTTTTAATACAAAGATTGGATCCTATCATTCAAAAATTAATGGCTATTGTTGGAGAAAATGAAGTGCTTTATAAAAAGGAAGACCTCATCTCCTATGAATGTGACGGTTATACGATGTACAAGGGGATGCCGCGAGCCGTTGTGTTTGTGAAGGATACAGAAGAAGTTTCTGACGTGGTGAGGTGTTTAACTAAAGAAGAGATTCCGTATATTGCAAGGGGAGCAGGAACAGGCTTGAGCGGAGGTGCGACACTGCTGGGCGGGGAAGTGCTCATCAGTTTGGTGAAAATGAAGCGAATGCTCCATCTGGATCTAGAAAATAGAAAAGCAGTGGTGGAACCAGGTTATATCAATTTGAAGTTGACCCAGTCGATTTCCGATAAAGGCTACTATTATGCTCCGGATCCATCAAGTCAGTATGCATGCACGATTGGCGGAAATGTCGCGGAAAATTCTGGTGGTGCGCATTGTTTGAAATACGGGGTGACGACAAACCATATATTAGGGCTGGAGATTGTTCATCCGAGCGGGGAAATTGTAGAGATCGGCGAAGGAGGAGTTCCTGACCAGCCAGGATATGACCTGTTAGGCTTACTCACTGGATCGGAGGGAACACTCGGGATTGTGACGAAGGTTACGGTGAAAGTTTTAAAAAATCCGGAGGGAAAGAAAACAGCGCTTGCCTACTTTGATGATATAGATGATGCAAGCCAAGCTGTCTCGGATATCATTGCTGCGGGTATTATCCCAGCGGATTTGGAGATGATGGATGAGATTGCGATTGAAGGAGTGGAATCAGCAGCTTACCCGGTCGGACACCCAAGGGATATTGCTGGATTTCTTCTGATTGAAGTGGACGGGATTGCTGCGGGAATTGATGACCAGATTGAAGAAATACTTGCGGTTTGTAAGCAGAATAATGTCCGTGAAGTAAAAGTCGCTAAAGATGAAGCAGAGCGTAGCTTATGGTGGGCAAACCGCAAAATGGGCTTTGGTGCAATGGGTGCAATACCCAGGTTACCTCGTGCAGGATGGTGTCATTCCGAGAACCCGCTTACCAGAAGTTTTAGCGAAAATCACAGAAATTAGCAGAAAATATGATCTCCGGATTGCAAATATCTTCCATGCAGGGGACGGAAATCTTCATCCGCTTATTTTGTTTGATGCAAGCGTGCCGGGAGAAAGTGAGCGTGCATCGAAAGCTGGTTCAGAATGTTTGAAGGTTTGTGCAGATGTTGGCGGCTCGATTACGGGTGAGCACGGGGTCGGGATTGAAAAATCAGCCGAGATGCGTTTTATTTTCACGGACGAGGAAATCGCAGCACAAACAAATATCCGCAACGTATTTAACCCGGGGGACTTGTTGAATCCAGGTAAACTGTTTCCACAGCCAGGCCGCTGTGTTGAAGTAACGAGGCGAGACCACGAAGAAATGCATCTTGTTCCATAAGTTAATAGAAACCAACTTTAAAGCAACTGGGAAGCAGTGAGGACTGTTGGACGAGGCGGATAGAGCGATAAAGTTTGTCAGATTAAAAAATAGCATGACTTTCAGGATACTTTTCACGAAGGTTCGTTGGTATATTCCGATTTAGAGCATCTCGTCTAAAAGGAAAAAGATGATTTGATAACGCTTACAAAGGATGGATTATTATTACCTCTTATGCTCATATAAACAAGTATGCCGCGCCGTGTACAACTTTGAAAGAGAAGGTTCAATGGCTGCGGTTGTAGCAGGTATGGTTATTCAAAGTACACCAGTATCATTCGGAGCTGTTGGAACACCATTGTTGGGGTCGGTACAGGTGTTGAGCCGCTTACCCAAATAACGAATCTCTCCGGTTTCATCTTTGATGTTGCTACAAAAGTCGCCACGCTTCATTTTATTGCAGGATTGTTGATCCCATTATTTTTAGTTGGAATCTTAAACGAAATTCTTCGGGAAAAATAAATCATTTAGTGAAGGTCTGAAGGTATGGAAGTTTGCTTTATTTGCGGCATTTGCGATGACGATACCGTATATAATCGTTGCATATTTATTAGGGCCTGAATTTCCTGCACTGCTTGGTGGGTTAATTGGACTCGCAATTGTAATTCCGGCTGCCCAAAAAGGTTTCCTCATGCCAAAAGAAGAAGATGTCTGGGACTTTGAAGAAAAAGACCGCTGGGATCCGACCTGGACCGGACGGGTTGAACTGAAAAACAGTGAAATTTACGCAGGTAAAATCAGCATGTGGCGTGCATGGGCTCCATATGTATTAATTGCTGCATTTTTACTCATTTCAAGACTGACAGTAGTTGGAGATTGGCTTAAATCTGCTACAATCGTAGTCCCTAATATTTTTGGAACGGATATTAGTTCCAGTTGGGAAATTCTATTTTCTCCAGGTTTTATCTTTATCCTAGTTGCCGTCATCACTTACGTTATGCACGGGATGAAACCAAGAGATTTTGGCAGGGCATGGAAAGCGTCCGGTAAAACAATCATTGCTCTCGTTATTTGGACCATTGCTATCTATATTATTGCGACAAACAACAAGCGCTTGGATGCGATTGGAGGGAAAAAGAAGAGCGCATAAACAAGAGCTGATTGTTCATGCGCACGTTAGTTAGATTAGATAGACTTTTATAACGCTGCTTATTCCAATGTGCATGACCGGCTTTGGAATAAGCAGCTTTTAATATTTTACATAAAGCTGATGGATGACTTTTTATTATAAACCATGGAAATTTTCTAAGTGCTAGTTGAGGAATAATAGTTGCTGTCCCATTGTTATTTCAGTTTTTAGTGCGAGGTTCTGGCTGGTTAACATTATGCTGGATGATTTGTATTTCCAGTTTCTTGTTGATTCAAATCGTATTGTTGTTTAAAAATGACATAATATTCATCTGATCCGAGGCCGCCTTCATTAATCATGTCGGCGATTTCTTGTGAGCGTGTTTCCATTGTCTTATCCACGATAATCTTCTGCTCTTTATGATGAGGCATTTTCAACCCTCCTTTCTTACTTCTATTTTAACAGAATTTTAAATTAATTCCCATTGCAAATCAAAAGATAATCCTCTATTCTGTCCGTGGTTATAATGGTTTGCAATGATAGATTGGTTGACTAATAACGGTAAATTGCTTATCATTTAGTAATATTAATACATCATTGGATAAACGCGTTAATTCACTAAAGTATTTCATGAGTGATTTTTTGGACTTTTATATTCTACATATGTAATGAACAGAAGTAAACTAGCTTATGATGAAACGAACGGAGGGCAACATGAAGAAAAATATAACCTTTACGAAATCACTCGTTCCATTAATTGGTTTGATTGCTGCTGCGGCAGGTTCTATCTTCATATGGGATGCTGGGATGAGTATTCCACTAATTATTGGGGTAATTTTAGCTGCGGCCATTGCCATCACTGCTGGATGGGAATGGAATGAGGTTCAGAAAATGATGGTCGATGGTGTGAGCAGAGCTTTACCCGCAGTGTTTATTTTATTAACAATTGGGATGATCATAGGTTCCTGGATAGCGAGCGGTACGATACCGACGATGATTTATTATGGAATGATGCTGATCAACCCGGCATGGTTTGTTCCGATCACGGCCCTTATAACAGGCATTGTTTCGATCACTTTAGGGACGTCCTTTACGGCAATAGCGACTGTTGGATTAGCTTTTATGGGGATTGGCGAGGTATTAGGTTTTTCACCAGCATTAATCGCTGGTGCAATCGTTTCAGGAGCATATTTCGGTGATAAGCTCTCTCCCTTATCAGACACGACAAACGTTGCTGCGGCTATGGTTGAAACAGATTTATTTAGCCATGTGAAGCATATGCTATGGGATACAATTCCAGCATTCTTGCTATCTTTCGTATTATTTTGGTTGTTTGGAAGCTTTGAAGTAACGGCTATTGGCCTGGAAACCAGCTTGATTGACGTCTTTCTCTCGGGATTAAATGATGCTTTTGTGATTCATCCGTTATTACTCTTACTACCAGTTATTACGGTCTTCTTAATGATAAAACGTGTACCAGCTCTACCGACATTAATGGGAGTAGGTTTCCTCGGCGCTATTATCGCAGGGCTTGTCCAAGGTAGCTCGGTGTCATCTATTGTGCAATTTATGACGAGCGGCTTCGTAAGCGAAACGGGCGTCGAAGCAGTTGATTCTCTATTAAACCGCGGTGGGCTTACATCCATGCTTGAGACGGTTGGCATACTAATTATCGCCACAGCTTTTGGTGGTATTCTGGAAGGAACCGGGTCATTTAAAGTGTTGACCAACAGGATGTTAGAGAAAGTAAGAACAACTGGAACATTAATTGCTTCTACTCTATTAACAACATTTATTGTTGCACTAGCAAGTGGTGCACAATTCTTAGCAGTTATTTTGCCGGCAAGAACTTTTGTCGATAAATATAAAGAAATGAATATTGATACAAAAAATTTATCAAGAACGGTAGAGTCGATGGGAACAGTTGGAATCAATCTTATCCCTTGGAGTGTGCCGGCTGTGTTTGCAACGGGGATTCTTGGAGTAAGTCCGTGGGAGTACATACCGTATGCATTCTTTATATACCTTGTTCCATTGATGAACTTGTTGTTTGGTTTTACAGGGTGGACGATTACAAGAAAAGATTACAATCACGAAAAGTTGCAGCATGAAAGGAAAATTAGTTTATGAGTGAAGTCATTTTAAGTGTGCTAGGTACTGCTCAAGATGGAGGGTTGCCGCATCCGAATTGTTTTTGTGAAAATTGTAGACGAGCTTTAGCAGATTCAAATTTTAAGAGAACAGCAACATCACTAGCAATATTTTTACCAGCGGAACATAAGTGGCATTTAATTGATGCAACACCTGATATGAGAGAACAAATAGCTCGGTTTCAATTGAGATATGGAATGGAGTCACAGCTGATGAGCAGTGTTTTCCTAACTCATGCCCATATTGGACATTATCCTGGTCTCATGTTTTTAGGCAAAGAAACGATCAATTCCCATCGCTTAACCGTAATGGCAGGACCAAAGATGAAAAAGTTGCTTGAATCGGATGCACCATGGAGCCAATTGGTCGCGAATGAAAATGTTTCTATCCAGGAATTAAAGGAAAAAGAAGCTGTTTACTTATCAAATGAGACAACAATAACACCAATCCTTGTTCCACATCGTAATGAATTCTCGGAGACTGTTGCTTTTTGGATAGAAGGCCTGAATAAAAAGGTTTTATTTATACCTGATATTGATCGTTGGGACGAATGGGATATTGATATTTACGAGCTAGCGAAGGAAGCGGATATCTGTTTTCTGGATGGAACGTTTCATTCTCCAGAGGATTTGGCACATATCAATCGTGATTTCAGGCAAATCCCACATCCATTAATGACAGAAACAATGGAGAGACTTCGAGATTTAACAGAAGAAACGGAAATATATTTTATCCATTTGAACCATTCCAATCCGGTATTGAATGAGGATGGACTCTTGAGAAGAGAAATGGAAGCAAAGGGTTTTTATATTGCTGATGAGGGGATGGAATTTAGGCTGTAACGGGAAGTGTTCATTAGCCAATTTAAACGTTTATCACGCATTAACGGTCTGTAATACCCCACCTTTAAACATGAAGGAAACTCAAAATGTGAAGGTGGGGGGATAAACAGTCCGTAAATCCCTCCCCCTTTTATAAATTGGCTCTTCCTGAAATTACCTTTATTTTCGCATTTAAATACATATTATAGGAATGAATTTCATCATTACCAAAGTCTACTTTTCCATCACCATATGTAGTTGGGAACGAACCAACTCAACTACATATGGTGATGGTGAAGCATTAAATACATATTATGAAATTCATTAAAGTATTTATCATTCATTTTTAAACGGTTGTACTGTTAGAAAATTAAACTTTAACAGAGCCATTAAAGTAAAAAATCCTTTCCCCAACAAGGAGGAAAGGATTTTTAAATTTGTATCGACTATTTAAATGAAATGGAAACTGACTTTTCCCCAGTCTCAATCTTCAACTCTGCTGATAGATGTTCAAATAACGCATCAACAAAATCCGCACTGTCGTTCAAATATTCACTTTGCACGGCACTCATTCCCAGCCCCTTCGCTTTATTGATCGCATCCGTTGTAATCTCCTGGATCGCTTCCAGGTTTTCAATAACGGACAGTGCTTCAATAAAGATAATAGCTGGAACTTCTTTTGCATGTAGCTCATCGATTACATCAAGTACATCTGGTCCTAACCAGCGCTGGGGGAGTGGTTTACCGCTTCTGTATGCCAGGTGATAATTTTTAAGAGGAAGAGAGTCGGCAACCTTTTTAGCCAAGGTTTCATATTGAGAAATCATTGTTTGATGTGCTTTTGGGACACCGGGCTTGCTATGGACCGTGAACACAATCTCAGCCTGATTCCGTTCCGATTCTGGCAGCCATTCGTAAGCCGTTTTCGCACGGTCGGATAAGACTTCGACAAATTGGTCATGGTCACAGTAGGGTGCCACATGGATGATGTCCGTTTGTTTATTTTTTTCCCGGAATAATTTAGTGAATCGCTTTGCATATGCATTACTTCCGGTAAGGGAATCAAACGGTGTCAGACTGAATGTTGCGATTCGTTTCGGGTTTAGCTTAATACACTCCTCCGCAACGGTTTGAATCGATGGTTCTGTGTGATGGTTGGCTACATAGACCTTCCACGTTTCATCGGATTCTTCCCTTAATTTCTTTACTAATGCCTGGCCAATGCGTGCAGTATTAGCGCCTAGCGGATCGGCCATGCCGTGTGCATCATATGTGCGGATTCCTGCAGCGATATTTTCTTCTGTAGCCGTTCCATGATAAATATCATTGTAAAAGCCGGCGACATCATCAATTGACGTGAGACTTCCATAACTAAATAAAACGAGAATATTCATTGAATCACTCCAATCCATATATCCAATCGACCATAATCTCAAGGCCTTCCAATACTTCCACGTTCGGATTCATCAAGTATTTGACATCAAGCATCTTAACTTGGTCGTTTTTAATTGCTTGAAGGCTGCTCCAGCCTGGATTCTCACTCAATTCAGTGAAATCTTCCTCCCCTCTACCGAAAAAGTCTAACAGGAAAATATAATCAGGATCCATCTTCATCACTTGTTCGATGGAGGCAGGGCTGGAGCCTTCTAAGCCGATTTCATCCACTGCAGGAGTTGCACCGGCTAATTGGATCAAGTCATACGAAATATTTCCTGGTCCCATCATAAATGGTCCGGTTCCTGCTCCGACTTCTGAAAGAACTAAGACGGATGGTGCTTCCTGATCTTCCGGTATGTTGCTTTGAATTGCGTCAAGATCATTTTCCATCTGTTCAACCAGCGCAGTTGCTTTGTCTGTTTCTCCAACAGCTTGGCCGATTACTTCGATGTTTTCCATGAACTCGGCGAGCGTCCCCATTGTATCAAACGTAATAATAGGGAGGTCAATTTCACTTAAAATACTGCTTGCATCTTCTTCTTGCCCATGCATCTTCGTCAGTAAAAGTAAATCTGTTTCATAGGCTAAGACTTCTTCAGGGTCGATATATGCAGCGGTAGAAACGCGATTCGGAATTTCTTCTGCCTTGTCCGTATGTGTAGATAAGTGCTTGTCCTCGGCAGAACTAGAGATGGCGACAACTCTACTTGGATCGACAAGCTCAAGTAAGATTTCCGTAACATCAAGGGATAGCGGTAAAATGCTTTCCGGTTTTTCATTAATCGTTATATCTTCACCATCATGCTCCACCGTAACTGGAAAGTCTTCGGTTTCCGTTTCATTCGTTTCTTCTGTTTCACCAGTATTGTCATCTGCTTCCTCTGTATTCGAACGGTCCGTCGACCCGCAAGCGAACAGAAATAAAGCGAGAAATAAAATACTACTTAACATATAAAGACTTCTTTTCATTGTTTTCCTCCTCGTAAGTTCTGCTATTTAAAGTGGGGTTACATTTAATGCTTGGATTAATTTATCCTGTCGTACTTTTGCATCGATATGGTATGTCTCTTTTAATCTTTCTTCGGTTAATACTTCATTGGAATGCCCATATGCTTCGACTTGACCATTCCGCAGTAGAAGGAGCTTCTCGCAAAATCGGGCAGCGAGATTTAAGTCATGTAGTACGGTGACGACCGTTTTACCACGAGATGTGAGCGTTTTGAGCAATTTTAAAATATGCATTTGATAATAGATGTCGAGAGCAGATACAGGTTCATCCAGCAAGATAATCGGTGCATCTTGTGCGAGTGCCTTAGCGATGAAGACGAGCTGGCGCTGGCCGCCGGATAAATTTAAAATGGAATTATTCCGAAAGCGCCATGTATTCGTTGCAACCATCACTTCTTTAATAATCTCATCATCTGCTGGGCTCGGTTGTAAGAATTCACGATGAGCATGTCTTCCCATTGAAACAATCTCTTTTACATTAAAATTGAAATCGATATGTGTATCTTGGGGAACATAACTTAAATGCCGGGCCATCTCCTTGTGGGAAAAAGCTTTCTGATCTTTACCGGCAATTTTTATATTTCCATTTTTAGAAGCGATTAAGTGAGCGATTGTTTTTAGTAATGTCGTTTTTCCACTGCCATTTGGACCGATTAGACCGATAAATTCCCCGGCTGTGACATGAAAATGGATGTTTTTTAAAATTGTTTTGTCTCCGAGCGTAACTTGTAAATTCGTAACATCAATCATAGTGACACTCCTTTGTATGCTCTAATAATGAGAAAGACAAATAATGGTGCTCCGATTAGAGCGCTCACGACACCGACTTGTAATGTAATCGGCTGGATGACCATTCGTGAGATCAAGTCAGCGAAAATGAGAAATGCTGCCCCGCCAAGTGCACTTGCCGGTAAGAGGAGCCGGTGATCCGGTCCGACTGCAAGTCTTAGAATATGGGGAACAACAAGCCCGATAAAACCGATAATACCACTAACAGCAACAGCTGCGCCTGTAATCAAGGCTGCAACGGTAAGTACAAGATTACGAGTAACCCGTGTATTGATCCCAGAAGTTTTTGCATGATCTTCACCAAGCAGCATCATATTTAACTGGCTGCCAAATAAAAATAAAATAAAGATACCGAGTGTAATTGGAATGGAGATGATGAGGACGTGTTCCCATGTCCTTGCTTCAAGACCTCCTTGCAGCCAAAAAACGATGCCCCGTAACTCCTGTTCATTTTTTGATGTAGCGACTAGTACGTTCATAACGGCTGAGAAAAAGGAATTGACGCCGATACCGAGTAAAAGTAATACCGCAATACTCCGCTGGTTCGTTGCTCTCCAGACGAGTAAAATGACGAACATCGCAAAAAGGGCACCAATAAATGCGGACAGTGGCAGGAACCACTCATTGATTGCAGACCAGCCAAAGAATATCGCAGAAACCGCACCAAGTGCAGCACCACTGGAGACCCCGATATAACCAGGTTCGACGAGTGGATTGCGAAATAACCCTTGCATGGCAACACCAGCAACTGCTAATGCAGCACCGACGAAGCTCGCGACAAGCACGCGGGGGAGGCGTACTTCCGTAATGACGACCCATTGTTGCTCCGTGAATCCGGCATAATTAGTGAGCTGCAGCTTATGTAAAAAGATCATAATCGTTTCTTTAAACGGAATGGAGATTGGTCCGAGCGACACACCAACGATAAAAGCAACAGCAAGAATAATGGTCATCATTATTAATGTGATCGTTGTTTTAAATACACGACTACGCTTCCATTTAACAGTTAATTTATTCATAAAACACCTTCAATATGTACTCCTCTCGAATGGTAGTTGCCTTTTATTTTGTTTGAATTACCATTATAGCAAATAGGAGCATATCCTTCTTGTTTTTACTACGAGTGTGCGGAATCATTCATAATTGAAACAGATGCAAAAAGGACAGCGTTTCATCCACTTTAGTAGAAAAAAGCTGTCCGTTTGATTTTTTAAGTTTATTTATTCCTTACTTTCCAAGGTGTCCCTAAAGCCGGTAATGCCCAGCGGTCAAGCCCATACCACCCGGCTACTTTCCAGGCAAGGATTAAGAGGATTGCGATCAAAAGCATGATTGGGTTTGCGCTGACGGTTCCTGCAAGTAAAAATGACATATTCATTAGTGCTCCGAAAAATGCAGCGATACCGGTTAGTAACCCGACAATTAATCCGAGTCCGACCAATACTTCTCCCCAAGCGACCATGTAGGAGAATATCGTAGCGTTCGGAATGACAAAGTTATCCAGAAACCAGACGTACCAGCCAGCTACTCCACCTTCTTCTGCCAGTGCCATAACACCCGCCATATAACCTCTGAGGGCTGTCCCAGCTTCAGCGCCAGTCCAAGCTTCGTTTGTGACCTTGCCGAATCCTGCAGTAAGCCATGAATAACCAAGATAAAGCCGTAATATAAGCCAAATCCAAGCCGATTTCGTATTGGTGAATAACCATCTTGATAACGGATTTTCTTCAATGATGACTTCTGTACCGCGACCATGGTCTTTTAATTGAACCATTTGAATTCCTCCTCATGTCTTGTGAATGTATGAACAAGTTCATTCTACATTGATTTCGCTAGATTAGCAACATTTATTTGAAAATTAAAATGAAAAAAGAAGCGAAATAAATGTTTTCCTATTACTGCATACCCTGTCTATCGTTTGAATTAAACATGAGTGGAGTTAGAAGGTTAATACAAGTCAATATACAATTGTCCCGTTGAGTCCAGTTGCGCTAAAAATACATCGCTGACGTGTTGAGCACCTTGCTTTTTTATTTCTTCCTGTAACCATTCCACGGTGAAACCTAGTTTTTCCATGCTTCTTTTCATGACTTTCCCGTCCATAATTAAAATGTTCGGCCCGTGCTCCCGGATGACTGGGATATTTAACATCGATGCAGTTACTGGTTGTTTATCCGTTTTCAACAGGATGCTTAACTTCCTATTCGTTTCCAAAACAGCCATTTCCACCTCGGATATTTTAAACACATTTTTCTCCCTTAATAAAAGCATTAATTCATTAAGGTTCATGAGGCTTTTCCGCATATTTTTATCCAAAATCTCACCGTTTTCTATTAGAATGGTTGGCTTTCCGTCGGTCAGGTTGGAGAATGCATTGGATTTCATTCCGAGATAAGAGAGGAGAATAGGGAAGAGTCCCCAAACAAATAAAGACATGAGGCAGTTTAATGCTTTTAGATTCTGGTCGACAGACATCGTTGCAGCGATCGAACCGATTGTTATTCCGACACAGTAATCGAAAAAGGTCAGCTGAGAAATTTGTTTTTTCCCCATTAATCTTGCCATAAGAAATAATAATAAAAATGCTGCAATCGACCGAAGTAATATTAAAACCAATTCCGCCAGCTATGCATATCAATTCATTAGAAAAAGGAGAGACTTTCCTTTGGGAAAAATAGTCGGCCTTATTTGTTTATTTATATTGCTAGTCGGTTGTGAAGTTAATATCGGTGGTCAGAATTTTTATGACCAGATTAATGAAATAGAGCAGCAGATGGAAGCACAGGATTGGGAGGAAGTTGTCATAAAGTCGGAGGAACTGAAGCGATTATTTAAAAAAGATAAATGGAAATTACAATTTTTGGGAGATGAAGATGAATATGAAAGCTTATATGAAGCGATCAATAAGCTAATTGCTGCAGGAAAAGGGGAAGATGAGGCGAACATTCGAATGGAATTGTCGATTATTCACACATACATCGAGGATATTTATTCCTTATGATGACGAACGAGGCTTAGGTTTTTCCTAAACCTCGTTTGGTCTTTTTTGTCTAAGAGCGATCCAAGCTGTTTTTAAAGAAGAATAGGTTCCAACAGCTGCAGCTCCGTAAAAGCTGCCTTTAAAAAGCCCAGCCCACAAATTGCCTCGGTGACTGATGAATATGGAAATAATAAACCCGATAATGCTTGTTATCGTGGGGAAATAGGTCCTGGGAATCGGAAAAAGTTTAAAGCTTTGGGTTAATATAACAACAATTGGAACAGCAATGACACCATCCCTGGAAATTAGTATGAATCCTCGGGAAATCCAACATGGCCCCTCCTTTTTTAATAATATGCCTTATTCCGTAAAAAATTATTATTTTCAGATGTCTGGCAATCGGGACTACAACTTTGACCCCATGTCCCAGTGTCCTGGTCTGTTCATTTTCTATTCATCTTTTGGTTGTATTCTTAGGTTAATGAATTTCATAATACGTATTTAATGCTTCGCCATCACCATATGTAGTTGAGTTGGTTCGTTCCCAACTACATATGGTGAAGCTGACTTTGGTAATTATGAAATTCATTCATGTTAATGAGATTTTGAGTTTGGAGGAATGAGGATGAATCTTGCTTGGAAAGAGATGAAGAAGAATAAGGTAAGGTTTCTAATATTGGGTTTGATTGTTTTTCTCGTTAGTTTACTGACATTTATTATATCGGGGCTAGCAAATGGGTTGTCGCAGGATAATGCGGCTCTGATTAAAGATTTGCCGGATGGGCAGTTTTATATGAGTGAAGATGCAGAAGAGACATATAATTTATCAAGAATTGACGCGAGTACACAAGAAGAGTTACTGGAAAAAGAGGAAAATGCTACTGCATTGTCGATTCAGATGGGTTTTCTACATGATGCGGACGACAAACAGCAAAGTGTAGCCTTTGTCACCTCAAGCCCAACGGAAAATTTCCCTGAAGTAGGGAATGGGGAAGTTATCTTGGACCGTTCGCTGGAGGAGAAAGGTATTCGGATTGGGGATACACTGACGAATAATCAATTTAGTGGTGAGTTTACTGTAAAAGGTTTCGTGGATCAAGAGAAATTCAGCCATGCGCCTGTTGCTTTTATCCATATGGAAAATTATCAGGAAATGTACCGGATAGAGGAAATGCAGCTAGTCTTCGTACCGGACGGGGAAACTGCTGAATCAGTCAGCGGACTGCAAGCTTTTACAAAGGATGAATTTTTAAATACGATTCCAAGCTTCAGTGCGGAGCAGCTGTCATTAAATATGATTGTCTGGTTTCTAGCCGTGATTAGCGGGATGTTGTTTGGCATTTTCTTTTATATGATGAACGTGCAAAAAATTGGTCTGTACGGAATCTTGAAAGCAATAGGTTACAAAACAAGTAGTCTATTTAAAATGATGTGGACACAAATGATCTTCATTACACTGATGGCCCTTGGATTATCGATTGCACTGAGTCAGTTATTTAATCAAATTGCGCCGGAAGGGATGCCTTTTAGCTTACCGGTTGGAACAACAATTCAATTATCGATTATTTTCCTTATTATTGGATTTATTGGTTCCACGTTATCAGGGATCCAAATAAAAAAGGTCAATCCATTACAGGCAATCCAGCAAGGAGGAATTTAACATGGCGATACTGACAATGGATGAAGTAAGAAAAACGTTTACGAATGGTGAAGTGGAAGAAGAGATATTAAAAGGGATTAATCTCTCGCTTCAGGAAGGAGAAGTGACAGCACTGGTCGGGGCATCCGGATCTGGCAAAAGCACCTTGCTCACGATAGCGGCAGGACTGCAGGAAGCATCAGACGGTCAAATAATCGTGGGCGGTGAATATTTAACCGGAATGAATCAGGAACAAATCCGTAAAATCCGGGCGAGTCAATTCGGGTTTGTGTTTCAATTTGCCCATCTTGTTCCATTTCTTACAGCGGAAGAACAACTTCTGCTTATGCTCGAGGTATCCGAGTCGAAATTAACGAAACAGCAGCAGAAAAAAGAAGTGGATCGAATGGTAGACTTAGTAGGAATGAGCCACCGGAAAAATGCATATCCAGCTTCCATGTCAGGCGGAGAGAAGCAGCGGATTGCCATTGCCAGGGCGATGATTCATAAACCTAAAATCCTGTTTGCCGATGAACCGACAGCAAGCTTGGATTCCAAGCGGTCGAAGGATATTATGGGACTGATTCGCGAACTGACGAAAAGTGAGCAGATCACGACCTTGATGGTGACGCATGATGAAGAGATGCTTGAATTTGTAGATCATGTGGTTAAAATGAGTGATGGGATCATCTAATGATCCCCGTTCATTCATATTTTCCATCCAGCCCTTGGTATTGCACAGGGCTGTTTTTTTCTGTACAGTTTGGTTAAAGAAACTATTTATATGGGAGTTAATACAATGACAACTATTTTAATTGTAGATGATGATAAACATATCTTGAATCTTGTTTCCATTCACTTATCAGAACAAGGATATAACGTCTTGGAAGCAAAGGATGGAATCGAAGCATTAGAAATTCTCCATGAAGAGAACTGTCATTTAGCGGTTGTTGACGTGATGATGCCGTTTATGGATGGATATGAACTCACGAAAGAAATTAGGAGACGGTACAATATTCCTGTCATCTTGCTGACAGCTAAAAGCCAAATCGATGATAAGGAGCAAGGATTCCAGGCGGGAACAGATGATTATCTCGTGAAGCCGTTTGAGCCAAAGGAATTGGAATTCCGGATTAAAGCGTTGTTGCGCCTTTATTATAATGAACAGGATGAATTTATCATCCGGTTCGGTGAAACGACGATAAATAAAAGGACATATGAAGTAAAGGCGGGAGACCGAACCATGCTTTTACCTTTAAAAGAGTTTGAACTGCTCTATTTCCTTATGTCACATCCAATGCAGGCATTTACCCGCGAGCACCTCATTGAGCAGATTTGGGGTTTTGATTATGAGGGAGATGATCGCACAGTAGATGTGCATATTAAGCGGCTTAGGAAACGGTTTTCAACATGGACCGATGACTTCCAAATAAAAACAGTCAGAGGAGTTGGCTATTTACTCGAGGCGAAACACACATGAGGACGCTTTATGTCAAGCTGGTTGTTGCTACCATTGGGATTATGATTTTCAGCAGTATTTTAGCTTTTATCCTATCCAATATGTATTATCAGCAAAAATTAAAGCCAGAAAACGATGAAAAAATTACAACAATCGCTGAATCGATTAAATCTTATATTGATGAGTATCCAAATATCAATCTGACCGAGTACTTAGAAAGTATTGCATCTGTCGGTTATCAGATGTACTTAGTTGATGATTTTCGTGAAGGAGATTTTTACGGAGCGGAATTCAGGGATGAGAGCCTTGCGGAACAAACGGTGGAACAAGTTTTAAACGGGGAAGTATATCATGGTATCCTTGAATTTCCCCAAGAAACATTTGTGACTGGCTTTTTTGCAAATGAATTAAAGAATACAATTGGTGTTCCAATCACGCATGACGGGGAAAATTATGCACTGTTCCTAAGACCGGATATTAAACTGCTTTTCAATGAAATGCATTTTCTTTTTGCCTGGCTGCTTGTGCTGACGATACTGTTAAGTATTATTTTAGTTGCAATCAGTACGAAATATTTAGTGAAGCCGATATCTGAGTTGACAGCGGCAACGAAATCGCTCGCGGAGGCGAACTTTAATGTGGAAATCGAGACAAAACGGAGTGATGAACTCGGAGTGCTTTCACAAAGCTTTGTTCAAATGGCAAAAAAGTTAGAACAAATGGATGATGTACGGAAGGAATTCATTTCCAATATCTCTCACGATATCCAGTCACCCTTATCTAATATTAAAGGCTATACGAACTTGCTGGAAAACGAATCGATTCGTGACGAAGAGAAGGGTGAGTATATTTCAATCATTAATGGAGAGATAAAACGGCTATCCAGTATGACGGATCAATTATTGCTTCTTGCATCATTGGATCGCAGCGATGATCTGGTGAAGCGGAAAACATTCAACCTCGGGGAGCAGTTGAAAGAGTTAGTCCGTAATTATCAGTGGCAGATTAATGAAAAAGGACTCATGCTGGCGTACACATTACCGGATATTGAATGGAACGGGGACCCAGCTTTATTGAATACGGTTTGGGATAACCTGTTATCAAATGCGATTAAATATAATAAGCCGGATGGGAGCATTAACCTATCCATTGAAGAAAAAGATGAAGCGGTTATCGTTACGTTTGAAGATACGGGAATCGGGCTTGAACATACAGAGATAGAGAGGATTTTTGATCGATTTTACCGGGCTGATACATCGAGGACAAGAACAGTCGAAGGAACGGGACTCGGCTTATCGATTGTGTGGACAATTATTAAATTACATGATGGCTCGATTCAGGTGGACAGCAGAGAAGGAGAAGGCACTGTTTTCACGGTGAAGTTACCTAATGGTAAATAAGTTTAATCCAATTCATTTTCTATTCATATTATTGCTGTAAATTAAAGAGGTAGATGAAAAAAGCACGTATGATGAATGAATTGGAGAGGATTTTCTATGTATAATAAGTATAGTTTATTATTGTTGCGATTAGCAGCTGCTTTCGGTGTAGTTGGAGCGATTCTCGGAGCACATATGGCTGGGGCAGGTTCGTATGCATTCCGCCCGGTCCACGCTCATATTCTAGTCGCTGGCTGGTTAAGTCTTTTTGCTTGGGCAGTATATTATAAGGTATTCAAGCCCTCTACTCCTGTATTGGCGAAAGTCCATGTCTGGTGTGCAATTATTGGATCAGTTGGCCTCTCAATCGGCATGTGGTTATACATGGTGAAGCCGTTTGAATTACCAGAAGCTGTCCTGCTTATTATTTATATTGGCGGCGGAGTAACATTACTGATCAGTTATATTGTGTTTTTCTTTATGACGATTTTTAATAGAATAGAAGGTTAATCGATAAACAGGAAGAGGATTCTTTGACTGCAAGGCAAAGGTCATCTTCCTGTTTTTTCATGAACTCTCACTCTTTCTCTGTAGCAGGACAGCGACAATAACAATGAAGCCTTTAAATGCTTCCCGTAAGAAGGGAGGGACACCAAACAGGTTCAACAAATTATTCATGACAGCGATAATCAACATGCCATATACTGTTCCAAGCACAAAGCCGCGTCCACCAAGCATATGCGTTCCTCCGACGACAGCAGCTGCAATCGCGTCCATTTCCATTCCACGCCCCGCATTGGAAAAATCCATGGAACCAATTCGGGATACTTGGATAATTGCAGCGATGGAAACTAGCAGCCCCATTAGCGCATATACACGTAATTTTACTTTATTGACATTCACCCCGGATAATCGAGCGGCTCTTTCGTTCGATCCGACGGCGATGATTTGTCTGCCGAATGTAGTCCTTTTCGAGACGTAATAGAGGATAGCTGCAATAACTGCCCAATAAATGATAGGCATAATCATAAGGTTGCCAAGTTTAAAACTGGCTATTTGTAAAAACTCCGTTGGAACCGTTGTATTATACCCTTGTGTAAAATGCTGGGTTACACTCCGGAAAATCATCATTGCTCCTAATGTTGCGATAAAAGGAGGGACGAGCCCTTTCGTAATGGACACACCAATAAGTGCTCCCAACAAATAACCGAAAGCGAGTACGAGCAGAATCGTAAGAAAAATTGCAGGTGTTCCGGTAATCCCAATCTCGCCTAAGATTCCACTTGCGCCCGTATCAAGTAAATACATGGCAAATGCACCTGTAATGACAAGGGTGGAGCCTACAGATAAGTCGATTCCTCCAGTCATAATGACAAACGTCATCCCTAATGCAACAATCCCGACACCAGCATTATTTCTTAAAATATTGATCCAGTTATTTGTCCAGGCCTGGAACCACTGGCCAATAGAGTCATAATCAAAACCTAGCGTTAAAGTCTGTAGAATAACCATGATAATAAGAGCGATTAAGATACTAAACAATGGATCATTCGCCCATTTATGCTGGAACCATTCTTTAACGTTTCGTTTCTTGTTATTGTTAACAGGAGGTGTCATTTCTGGATTCGGCATCATATTTGCTGTTCACTCCTTTTTAGCTCGGGCTCGCCACCAGTTGCAAGACGCATAATTGTCTGTTCATCCATGTCGTTGCCACTTACTTCCCCTTGAATAACTCCGTGATACATGACAAGTGCTCGGTCACAGACTCGGATGATCTCTTGAGCTTCACTGGAAAGTACAATGATTGCAATATTCTCCTCAGCTAGTTTGATAATGATATCGTATATATCTTCTTTTGCACCGACGTCAACTCCTTGGGTAGGATTATCTAAGATCAATACCCGCGGATTCGTAGCGAGCCATTTTGATAAAACGACCTTTTGCTGATTCCCGCCGGAAAGGCTCATAATACTATCCGTTAACTCTCCCATCTTCAAGCGTAATGTATTGCGTTGCTGCTCAAAGACATCACGGTGCTTGCGCGTATTAATAATCCCGCGTCTCGAAAACATCGACCATGTAGAAATGGATGCATTTTCAAAGATAGTCATATCCTTGAGAATCGCATTTTCCTTTCGATTGCGGGGGAGGTAGGCAATTCCTGCTTTGATAGCTTGATATGTATTCGCTATCTTGATTTCATTGCCATATAAATATAGTTTTCCGGTTCGATACGTATCAGCCCCGAAAATTGCTTGGAAAAGCTCGCTGCGTCCGTCACCAAGAAGTCCAGTAACGCCAATAATTTCCCCAGCATGTACAGTGAAGTTTATATCGCGAAAATGTTCTTCATCTGTTAATCCTTCTACGCGTAAAACTTCTTCACCAATATCATCCGGATCCTTTTCTCTTCTCAGGGATTCGGTCCGTACATCAAATCCAACCATATAACTAGCGAGATCTTTCGTTGTTACCCCGCTAACATTCCCTTCTGAAACTAATAAACCATCACGAAGGACAAGATAGCGGTCACAAATTTGCATAACTTCATTCAGTTTATGGGAGATGAAAATAATCCCGACTTGATGATCCTGCATCGTTTTCATCATGGTAAAAACTCGACTAACCTCTGCGTCTGTTAAGGAAGTGGTCGGTTCATCCATAATAATGATGGAGGAATTAGTCATCATTGCCCGGCAAATTTCAACGATTTGCTTATAGGAAGCATCCAAATCTCTGACCATTTTCCGGGGATCTAAATCCACGTTCATCCGCTCAAAGATCTCCGCCGTTTTACGATACATCTCTTGTAAATCCAAACTTCCGCGTTTGGTTTTCAGTTCGCGTCCGAGAAACATGTTTTCATAGATCGGCAAATCATTGACTAAGTTCAGCTCTTGATGGATGAAAGCAATTCCTGCATCAATCGAATCCGCGGGTTTTTCAAAACCTATTCTTTTTCCGTCGATTAATATAGAACCGGAATCTTTCTGTATGACACCGCCGAGAATATTCATTAAAGTTGATTTCCCAGCTCCATTTTCACCGAGGAGGGCACATATTTCACCACCTTGAATGGAAAAGCTCACATCTTTTAACACATCATTGCTGCCAAAAGATTTTCGTATGTTTTGCATCTCGACTTTCATTATCATCACCTCCGGGCAGGTTGGGGAGGAAGGGTTACAAACAATCTATAACCCTTCAGTTTTTTATGTCCATTGCTTGTTTAATAAGGTGATTCGTCATCAAGGAATTCTTCGTAGTTATCTCTGTCTACAACAGTTGTTGGGATAATCGTTTCTGCTTCTACATCATTTCCTTTTAATAGATCAAGGGCGACGTCGACAGCATCTTTCACCATTGCTGGACTGTAAAGCGCAGATTGAATCCAAATGTCTTCATTATCCGGCATCATATTAAAGTATTCTTGCATGCCGCCACCGCCCGTAACGACCTGGATATCATCTCTTCCGGCTTCACCGATTGCTTGGAGGACACCGATTGAAGTTTCATCATCGAGTGAATACACAGCATCAATCTTATTTAAACTTGTTAAAATATCGGCAAAGTCAGCTAGGCCGTCTTCTCTTGTAAACTGCGTTGCATAGGTGTGGATTGTTAAATCAGGTGCAATTTCTTCAATTGTTTCCATGAATCCGGCTGTCCTTAAATCCGAAACAGACCCGGCAGAAGGTACTTCCAAAACGACAACTTCACCTTCTGTGCCAATTTTATCTGCAATATAATTGGCACCTTGAACACCCATATCATAGTTGTCACCAGCAACCCGGTAGACACCATCCACATCAATGACGATATCGAAGTTTACAATTTCAATCCCCTCATCCATTGCCTGCTGAATCGGGACTTCCATCCCTTCCCATTGCGGGAAAGCGACAATTACTTCTGCTCCCCATGTTTTCAAGTCATCCAATTGCGAAGTCATTTCTGATGCATCATTACTTGTGTGAATCTGATAGTCAATCTCATCCGACAATTCCTCTGCCCGCGCTTCGGCATGATAAGCAACTGCTGCGACCCAGCCGTGGGTTACTGCGGGTGCAAGAATTCCGACTTTATACTTGTCGCCGGAATCTCCATTCTCATTACTTTCATTATCACTTTCTCCTGTAGTACCTGAATCGGTGTCATCAACCCCGCATGCGACAAGAATGGCAGCGAGTAAAAGTAGAGCAATGGATCCTAATATCTTTTTCAATGAAATTACCCCCTTTAATATATGAATGAATTTCATAATTACCAAAGTCGGCTTTCCCATCACCATATGTAGTTGGGAACGAACCAACTCAACTACATATGGTGATGGTGAAGCATTAAATACGTATTATGAAATTCATTAATATGTTCATGAATCGTAAAACCATGGTTGATTCGTGTGACAGTTTAATCTTATCCGAGAGTGATGACTCGACCTGTTCGCAGTGAAGTTTCAATTGCTTGTAGTAGGTGGATAACGTACCGTACATCCTGAAGCGGTATGATTTCGTTGGCATTGTCATTCTCCAGGCAATCGATAAAATAGGCTAATTCATTTTGAAAAGCATCTCCTGCAGCAACTTCTGCGTTTGTCGCTTTTTCATCGTCGTAGAGAATAAGTCTGCTATTATTGATATGCTCAATATTTGCTCCAGCCTCCAACTGAAAATCCACCATCTTTTGGTCCGCTTGCATGCGTAGAGACATCGTAAATGGAAAGTGTGCAGGCATTCGGTGGGAGGCTTCTGCAAACGCCTTCGTTCCATTTTTGAAGGTTAGTGTTGTCATGATATGATCCCATGCCTCATTACAATTTTGTTTACCGACCGCATATACCGACTTTGCTTCACCAAGTAAATGATAAATAAAATCAATGTCGTGAATATGAAGATCGAAAAGAGCCCCACCACTTTTTTCAGGGTGCTTAAACCATTCACTCCATTTCGGCAGCGTTCCTAGTCTTTTGGCATAAACCGTATCGATTGTATGCTGTTCAATCGTCCCACTGAATGCTTTTATCCACTGATATTCGGGCCAAAAGCGGAGGAGATGGCCAACAAATAATCGTACTCCAGCTTTCTCCACTGCATGTATTATTCTGTTGGCAGATTCTACATTTAGGGTGAGAGGCTTTTCACAAATAATATGTTTCTTTGCTTTTGCTGCTTTTAAAATATATCTCTCATGCAAATACGTCGGTACACAAATATCAATAACATCGATATCCTCTCGTCTAAGAAGTGCATCATAATTTGAAAAAATGGCTCCTGTAAAATCGTTTAGACCTTCCTTGTTGCCACTCGTACAAATTGCTGTCACTTCAGCATTTGGAATCTTCTTGTAAGCTTCCAGGTGGGTTTTTCCAATAAAACCGAAACCTGCAAGTCCTATTTTTAACATACTGATTCTCCTACTCTAGTAATCGCTTGAGATAATAAAAGGATCTTTCCACTGCATGATTTACTTCTTCTAATGTTTTTGGATCGTCTGGTGTAAACTCAATTTCGACACTGATTGGCCCGTTGAAATTTCCTGATTCTAAAACGTGAAAAATGCGCTTGAAGTCCAAATGACCATCACCGATTGCGGGGAAGTTCCACTCTTTATTCTTTCCAAGCTTATCTTTTAAATGGATAAACGCCACCCTGTCTATACAAGTTGTCAAATCATCATACGGCAGCACATCTCCGTAAAAAATCACATTTGCAGTGTCATAGTTAATCGTGAAGCGGTTGTTTAACCGTTGGGCTAACTTTTTTAAAGAATTCCCAGTTGCAAAATGAGTGCCATGTGTCTCAATTGCCAGTGTGAGACCTAGTTCCTCGCACTTATCCAAAACCGGTTCAAGGTTTTTTATAAGCAATTTTTCATCATGCGTAATGTCTGTATCTCCGTGGGCTTCACCGGTGGAAGTGATAAGATAGGTGCAATTGAAATACGTTGCAAGCTTCATGCTGTTGAGTAAATTTTCGATACCTGCATCGGTCAATAGATTGCTGTGCGCGCCTATTCCAATACAGGTCATTCCGTAGCTTTCCAGCAATGTTTTCTTTGCTTGGAGTTCTGTATCTGTCATATCGGCTAAAAGGTGGGGAGTGTGATCAACTGCCGCTAGCTCGATTTGTTTGAAGCCGGCTTTACTTGCACCTTTTATTGCTTGTTCCAGTGAAAAACCATGATACGTATTTGAATTGATAGCAAGATTATGGAACATGTCATCCTCCTGAAATGATACATTTTTCGCTCCAATTATGCGTTTATTCGGAAAATTTGGGTTATGAGAAAGAAGTTTCAAGCGCAATGGAACCGCAGCCAATGATACCCACATTGAATTTCATTAGCAAAACCTCCTTTACTTAAAATGAAAAGAATCACTGCTACCCCATGGTTGATTCACGAATGATCAATTCATGCTCCAACACAATGCTGTCTACTTTTTCATTTTTCATTTTGCTCAATAGCATCTCAACGGCAAGACAACCCATTTGATGCATCGGTTGGGAAACGGTCGTTAAGGTTGGATTAGTCATATTCGAAAAACTAATATTATCAAAACCGACAACTGCAATACTCGGATGTCCTGGCTCTAAGTTGATTGCTTTTAACGCCCCGATTGCTAATGTATCCGAAACAGCGAACACAGCTGACGGTTTCTCCTCGAGCTGGAGCAGCATTCTCATTGCCTGGACACCTTGTTGGAAATCGAGGTTTTTCGTATGATAAATCCATTCACTTTTTAAAGGCAGATTAAATTCTTTTAAGGCACGTTCATAACCTGAACGGCGTAACCTTGCATACAGAAATTTTTCATCGGAATTGATAAGGGCAACTTTTTCATTGCCAAGACGGATAAGGTGTTTGACGACTTGGTAGGCTGCCAGTTCACTATCTATTGTCACGTAGGGGATGCTGCCGCCTTTTTCATATTCACTGCAGAGAATGACGGGATGTTTTTCAGCTAATTTTTTGAGTTTCTTCATATTGACGGTGGGATCCATGGATATAACGCCATCAGCCAGTTTGTTTTTGACCATATTGAAGTAAATATTTTCCCGCTCAGGCTTTGAATCTGTTTCACATAGAAGGATGTTGTAGTTATTGGCAATGGCTGTTGTTTGAATCCCGTTAATAATTTCCGAATAGAACGGGTTGGAGATACCTGGCAGTAAAACGAGTATTTGCCGGCTCTCTGAGTTTCTTAAATTTCGCCCGAGCATACTTGGCTCATAATTCAATTCATTGATTGCGTGCTCCACCTTACTTCTTGTTTTTGGAGTGACTGAGGTAGCGTTATTTAAAACCCTTGATACCGTCGCAACAGAAACTCCTGCTTTTTTTGCAATTTGTTGTATGTTTGCCACGTTCGTTCTACCTCTATTCTTGGGTATAATATCCTGAATTGAAATCGATTACAATTAATTTTAGTGGCGAATGAGTTGTTTGTCAATACTAAATTACGTTTATTTTCGAAATATATAATCTTTTAGCTTGGCTTTGTTCTTTTTATGTATAATGAATGTAACGGATTACAAAGGGAGGCGTTTCGATGAAGCTAGGTGTTTTTACTGTATTGTTTTCCGCTAAAGGCTTGGAAGAGATGCTTGATTATGTTACGGCTAAAGGTGTTGAAGCGGTGGAACTTGGGACAGGCGGGCATCCCGGTGATGCACATTGTAGGGTTGATGAGCTGCTTGGCAATAAACAAAAACAACAGGAATTTAGGAATAAGATTGAAAGCAGAGGACTAATTGTAAGCGCCTTAAGTTGCCATAAAAATGTTTTGCATCCGCAAAAGAAAATAGCGGAAGCGGCAGATGATTTTTTGTGTGGGTTCTACTCTATAACGATCCCAAAATCTCGTAATTCCCTCACAACCCGGGATAGCGGCAAGCCGACTACCGTATAATAATCGCCGATAATCTGTTTTACAAACATCGCACCTAGACTCTGAATGCCGTATGCACCAGCTTTATCATAAGGATCTTCTGTTGCTACATACGCGTCAATTTCTTCTTCACTAAGTGGCCAAAACTCCACACTCGTGCGTTCCACAAAAACAGTTTTCTTTTGTAATGAACGAATCATCACACCTGTATACACATCATGGACTTGATCGCTTAAAGTAGAAATCATTTGCTTTGCTTCAGTTTGATTACGGGGCTTTTCAAAAATCGTGTGCTCATAAGAAACGATCGTGTCAGCTGATAAGACGACTGTGTTGGGATGGTGAACCGGGATATTTTCACCTTTCCAAATTGCTAGTTGCTTTACCTTCTCGATTGGGTCTGTTGTAGTGATCTGTGATTCATCAATGTTTGCAGTTTGAACCGTAAAAGGTATCTTTACTTGAAGCAACAGTTCTTGTCTTCTTGGTGATGATGAGGCTAAGATTAGTTTATTTGCCATCACATTTCCTCCTGCATGTATTGGGTATCGTTTCATTATATAGGAGTTGACAAGGTTGTAACAATTTATCTGAAATAAGTTTTCTGTTAGCCCCTACCAACTGTATATTTCACCCTATTCAGGTATAATGATGGATAGAAAAATCTGTGAAGAGGTTATAGTATGAGTAGAATTTTATTTATTATTATCGTTGTATCATTCTTGGATACATTTATCCAGTTGCCGATTATTACGCCTTATGCGATGGAATTAGGAGCATCTCATCTTTTGGCCGGGTCAATTGTTGCTATTTATTCGCTGACCAATATGATCGGTAATATTTTCGGCGGGCATTGGATTGACCGGTATGGAAGAAAAAGAATGCTCTTAACAGGGATGTTTTTTGCGGCAGTCATCCTTATCTTTTATCCGCTTGCCCAGTCCGGTTGGCAGCTATTCTTTATTCGCTTCTTCCACGGACTTGCTGGTGGGGTGCTGATCCCGGCAGCTTTTGCGTATGTTGGTGACATCTCGAAGTCAAAAACTCGCGGTAGATCAATGGCATTTACAGGTGCAGCTATCGGGATTGCGGCGATTGCAGGTCCAGCAATTGGCGGTGCGATGGCAGCAAGATCGCAAATCGAATATGTATTCATTTTTGTAGCGGTTTTATTTTTCATCAGTTCGTTTTTAATTTATCAGTTTATTGAGGAGTCCTATGTGTCTACGGAGAAAGGGAAATTTTCTTTAAGTGAATTCATGCCGCTTCTGAAGCATCCGTTAGTTCTCCAAGCATCACTTGCCGCGTTTGCTTTGATGATCAGTAACGGAACATTGGCATTTGCCTTGCCTTTAAAGGTGAGCGATATGGGACTTACCTCGGAAACAACGGGAATGATGTTAAGCACCTATGGCATTGTGGCACTCATTGTTTTCTTGACGCCTATCAACCGGATATTTGACCGGCTTTCTTCCTTATCGCTTGTCATTACAGGAATCATGATTATTGGTTCTGTGCATATTATGCTGAATATCGTGTCCATTTATTGGTTGAATATGCTACTCATGGTCGTTTATGGCATCGGTTTTGCTTTTGTATTCCCTTCGATGAACAAGATTGTTGCAGAGGCTTCATCTAAAGTGGACCGCGGGAAAGCGTATGGAATCTTTTATGCATTCTTTTCCTTTGGTGCAGTTGCCGGTTCGTTTGTTTCTGGAGCGACTGCAGAGACGTTGGGACTGCCGTTCTTTTCAAGTGCGATTACGATGATGGCGGTTGGAGTGATCTTGCTATTCATTGCGAGGAAATATCCGGTCAAGGGAAAATAATAGTGAAAAGCTAAGCAGGCTGCCTTGGTACAGCCTGCTTTTTTCACTGCGAAAAAAGACATCACACCTGCCATATTTTCTATATTAGCGTATAATGAAAGCGATAGATTTATATAAGAGTTCTCTTAGACAAGATCAGCTTTAGAACCGTGAAACTGTCTCGTATAAGAGTTTTATTAGACAAAATCAGGTCTAAATC
Source organism: Oceanobacillus alkalisoli (assembly GCF_022213125.1). Taxonomy (NCBI): domain Bacteria; kingdom Bacillati; phylum Bacillota; class Bacilli; order Caryophanales; family Bacillaceae; genus Oceanobacillus; species Oceanobacillus alkalisoli. The sequence goes on from NZ_JAKNRA010000017.1 coordinate 37,719, forward strand.
TGTGAAATTGTCTCATAAGTGGGGCCTATTAGACAAAATTTGCTCTAGCTCCGTGAAACTGTCTCATAGAAGGGGCCTAGCATAAAAAAGAAGCTAAATAAGGTGAATTCCATCCTTTAAGGAGAAGAATAAACTAGCATAAATTATACTGTTACAGAAGTGAAGAACTTAAAATCAACATATACAGTGGAAAAGTAAGGTTAATGAATAAAGGTGGTATAAACTTGAAACTAAAAAAAGTGCTGCCAATTCTCTTTATGATCATGTTCCTTGTGATGGTCGGCTTTGGAATCATCATTCCAGTGCTCCCGTTCTATGCGGAGGACCTCGGTGCCTCGCCTACGGAACTTGGATTATTAATGGCAGTATATTCATTCATGCAATTTCTTTTTGCGCCGGTGTGGGGGAGGATATCGGACAGGTATGGCAGAAAACCAGTTATTATGGTAGGTATATTTGGCTTATCGCTATCCTTTTTCCTTATGTCTCTATCTACACAAGTATGGATGCTGTTTGTCGCCAGGGTTATCGGCGGGGCATTGTCAGCAGCAAACATGCCGACCGTGATGGCGTACGTTGCAGACATCACAACGGAAGAAGACCGCAGTAAAGGAATGGGGATAATCGGTGCTGCGACAGGACTAGGATTTATTTTCGGTCCTGCAATCGGCGGGGTATTCACAAATATTAATCTGCATGCACCATTTTACATAGCGGGAACCTTATCGTTTCTGACACTCCTTTTCGTCATGTTTTTCTTAAAAGAGTCCTTGCAATATTCAGAAGCTGGAAAAGCGGGTGCAGACAAGAAACAGCCCTTCCGTAAAGCAATTGCGGGACCGTTTGCGACTCTTTACTTCTTGCAATTTTTCATTACACTATCCCTTGCAGGGCTGGAAGCGACATTTGCTTATTTCGCAGCAGCTAAAGCCGGGCTTGACGCAGTGAAGCTAGGATATATTTTTATGATCATGGGCCTTGCGAGTGCAGCGGTTCAAGGGAATATGGGGAAATTGACGAAAAAGTTTGGCGAAGTGCGGATTATTCAATCGGGGATTATCATTTCAGCGATTGGATTTGCGCTCATCCTATTTACACAGAACTTCATCACCGCAGCTATTTTCCTTGCGATATTCGGAGTGGGGAATGGTGTGATTAGGCCGAGTATTTCGTCTCTCTTAACGAAAAAATCACGTGCGGGTTATGGGAAGACGACCGGTTATTTATCTTCGGTTGATTCTCTTGGAAGAATCATCGGCCCAGTGCTTGGGGGAGTTCTGTACTCGGTTGCAATGGAACTGCCATATATTTCAGGAATTATTTTATCTGTTGCAGCTTTCGCCTTGTTTAAAGGGGCAGCTCGTGATAGATTAAGTGCTTAGTTATTTGGTGTAAGCACCTAAAAAAGGAGTCGTACAATAATGGCAAAGCAAAAATATTATGTCGTCTGGGAGGGCAGAAATCCTGGTATTTATACGAGCTGGGCAGACTGCCAGAAACAGACGAGCGGTTATAAACAAGCAAAATTCAAATCATATCCTAGTCTTGCTGAAGCAGAGAAGGCATATAAAGCGGGCTGGAAGAATAATTGGGGGAGTGGTGGAAATGCAAGTGCCATGCAGCGCAAGAAGCCGGCGGGAAATATTTCCGCAAATTCCCCTGAAGAAAAAATTGATTATGACAGTATTTCTGTTGACGTCGGTACCCGTGGAAATCCAGGTCCGATTGAATATCAAGCGGTAGACACGCGTACAGGAGAAGTCGTTTTTTCTTATGGTCCGATTAAAAAGGGAACGAATAACTTAGGAGAATTCCTGGCAATTGTGCATGCCCTCGCATTCTTGCAGAAACAGGGCAGCGAGAAGACAATTTATACCGATTCGGTCAATGCGATGAAATGGGTGCGGGAAAAAAAGGTTTCGACAACGTTAAAAAGGGATGCATCAACAGAAGAAATTTGGAATTTGATTGACCGGGCGCTTGAATGGCTTCATACCCATACGTACGAAAATAAAATTAAGAAATGGGATACGAAAAAGTGGGGCGAGATTAAGGCGGATTACGGGAGGAAATAAAATGAGTGACTGGAAGGGCAATTTCTTTTTGCTCCCAGCCACTCTAGTTTATCTATTCAAATCATTCGTCCACAGATAATTCATAAATAATCCGGTATGTCTTTTTGTCACCGGCATCAAGCACAATATTTCCAAAATCCGGATGATGTACCGCACCAGGTAATGTTTGTGGCTCGAGCGCAACAGCCATATGAGGGGAAAGGGCATGTCCATCATTTACAGTTATTTTTGATTCCGTCGCATTTAAAGAATAAAAAACCAGTCCATTTCGATCAGAATGAATGCGGATACATCGTCCGTTATCTAAATTCCTTAATACGGCAACTTCTGAATCCGTCACCTTATAAGGGTCATCAAAGCCAGAAGCACCAGTTTGTTTGACAGATTCCAGTTTTTCTAAAAGATTACTTTCCTTGTTAAAGTCGTAAGCTGTGTCTGAAATAGTTAGTAGTTTACCAGTCGGGATTTGGTTTTCATCAAGCTCTACCGTCTTGCGCGCTCGAATGCTTAATTGATGACCTCCCAGCCCTGCTGTTTTATCATCGTTTAAATTAAAGTAATTATGGGTGGTTGGATTGAATAAAGTCGCAACTTCGGATTGATTCTCACCGGTAAATTCAATTTGTAACTGATTTCCGGAAACCCAAGTATACGAAATGGACACGGCGAGTTCAGCTGGGAAGCCGTCCGTCTCGGGTTGAATCGTTTTTGTAAAAATAATACCATTCCCAAGTGCGGAAACGTCCCACCATAAGCTATGGAATCCATTGTTGCCACCATGTAATGTGTTATTCCCTTCATTTTGTGGCAGTTGAATATGTTCATTATTATACTGGAAAGCTCCATCTTTAATTCTTCCGCCAACTCTGCCGATGGCTTTTCCGAAGAAGTACGTTTGGTCTGTTATAAAATCTTGCGGTTCATTAAAACCAAGTAAAACATTATGAATGTTGCCGTCTTTATCTGGCATCGTTAAGGACGTCAACGTAGCACCGATGTTCAGACAGGAAAAGGCGTAACCATTTCCATTGTCTACGGTGTATTTCTTTAAGGGGATGTCTGTTTGAGCGCTTAATCTTTCATTTGTAATTGTCACCATCATGGGCACCAACTTTCTAGTTTGAGTAAACGGTTACAAAATAATTGTATCAGTTATACGTATGAAAGTCAATTCGCTTTGACTTATACGGACAAGTGGTATAAACTAAAGAGAGTTAATAATTCTGTAAGGGGATGAATGCCGATGTTGGAAAAGTTAAAACAAGAGGTCTATGAAGCGAATATGTTACTGCCGAAATATAATCTTGTCACGTTCACATGGGGAAATGTCAGCGGAATTGATCGGGAAAAGCATCTTGTCGTCATTAAGCCGAGTGGTGTAGCTTATGAGGAATTAATGCCGGAACAAATGGTTGTTCTTGATTTGGACGGGAATGTTGTTGAAGGTGATTTGAATCCATCGAGTGACACAGCAACTCATCTTGTATTATATAAACAATTCCCGGAAATCCAAGGTGTCGTTCATACTCATTCACCATGGGCGGTGACATTTGCGCAAGCCGGCCTAGATGTACCAGCTGCAGGCACGACCCACGCAGATACATTTTATGGCTCGGTTCCGGTTACGAGAAAAATGAAGGAATCAGAAGTAGTTCAGGATTACGAGAAGCAGACAGGCGATGTTATCGTGGAGACTTTTGAAGAAAGACAAATTAATCCGTCTGAAGTACCGGCAGTTCTTGTCAATGATCATGGTCCATTTACATGGGGGAAATCAGCAGAGGATGCGGTTCATAATGCCGTCGTACTGGAGGAAGTATCCAAAATGACGTATCATACATTACAATTGAACCCCCATCAGATTGACATGGATTCCTATTTATTAGATAAACACTATTTAAGAAAACATGGAAAAAATGCTTATTATGGGCAAAAGTAAATGAGATTGAATAAAATGCTGCTGTTTTGAAGCGTGTATCAATTGCTCCTTCAAGGCAGCGTTTTTTCTTTATGTTATAATGAGTTTGTCATGATATAAATGAAATTTTTAAAACTTTTACATAAAAGTGATATAGGCTAGAAGGGGACCTCACCATGGTTAAAAAATATGAACGAATAAAAATAGATATAAGTGAGAAGATTTTATCTGGTACGTACCAGATAAGTGATAAATTACCGACGGAATCAGAGTTGATGGAAATATATGAGGTAAGTCGCTTCACGGTGCGCCGGGCCATTGATGAGCTGGAGAAGGATAATTTCGTTTACCGGATTCAAGGTGCTGGTATATTTGTTAATGATTGGAAAAGTAAACCGAAGCAGCAGATTCAAAATAAGACGATCGGACTCATATCAACCCATATAGCGGATTATATTTTCCCGAATATCATCAGCGGCATCGATAATTATATCTCGACATACGGTTACTCGATACTCATTGCAGATACGCAGAACAATCCAGAGAAAGAGCGGAAAAGTTTAACGAATCTGACAGCCAATCAATTATCAGGATTTATTATCGAGCCAACAAAGAGTGCGAGAAATAATCTGAATAAAAATATGTACGATAATATGAAAGCGATGGGTATCCCGATGTTGTCGATCAATGCGACGTATGATAATCTCGATATCCCCTATTTAGTGATGGATGATGTTAGGACAGGGGAGATGGCGACCAATTATTTGATTTCCAAAGGGCATCAGCAGATTGTCGGAATCTTTAAGGTAGATGATAAGCAAGGGATTGACCGGATGAACGGCTTTATTAAGGCTTATCAGGATCACCCGGAAATCTCGAATATGGGTGACATGATGATGTATCAGACAGAGGAAAAAATAAATAACATATTTAAAAAGCTGCATACGATGCTGACACGTTCTAAATATGCTCCAACGGCAATCGTTTGTTATAATGACCAGCTGGCGATTCAAATTATGAATTTTGCAAAAGAGATTGGGTTGAAAATCCCGGAAGATATTTCAATTATTGGCGTGGATGATTACCCGTTTTCCAATTATACGAACCCAAGGCTGACAACGATTCGTCATCCCCAGGAAAAGATGGGATTCGATGCAGGGAAAATGATGATTGAAATGATTAATAAACAGGAAGTCCGTTCGAAAGTTTATGAGCCGGAGTTGATTGAACGGGATTCGGTTCTAGACTTAAAGAGACTTCATGATTCTCTTCAGGAAAAGAAGGGATAATTAAATCCGAATGATGCTGGGACAAAACCCCAGTAAATAGAAAATCGCTTCGCGCCAAAAGCGTGAAGCGATTTTCTATTTACTCTTATTTTACTCAACAAAAAGGACACCTTTTGATAAAATTAAAGTTACCACAACAATAATTCATCACAAAAGAGGTGTCCTTATGTTTAAACATTATAA
>NZ_JAKNRA010000018.1:0-42958 GCF_022213125.1 Oceanobacillus alkalisoli
ATATGGAATTTTATAATGAAGAACGATACCAAACGAAATTAAACAGCCTAACACCGTTAGAATATCGGTACCAGGCTGCGGCATAGATTTTTATTTTTTTACTGTCCACTTGACAGGGCGCAGTTCAATTTTGTCCCAGCCTTTTGTATAGTAATTAATCATTCAATGCCTGCATCATCTTCTCCGGATTAAAACCGGAAATCAATTTCCCATTTATCTTCGTTTGTGGCACAGACAGTCTTCTTGTTTTCGTGATTAGTTGAAGCATGGCGACCGGATTCATATCCACATTCACTTCCTTGTACGGAATTTCTAATGTATCGAGAAAGCTTTTAACTAATTAAAACGATTCATCTCCCTCCTCTTAGTATAGCGTAGGTGGGAGATGAATCGTTTATTTTGTCTGAAAGCATTGATAATGATTTTCCTTTCGGGTATAATAGAACATAAGTTCTGGTAGAAGGGAGTATCATGTATCATGTATCGTGGAAAGCGAGTTTCTTTTCATGCATCGAAGGAAACAATCAATCGCTTGTTTGCATGCAATCGTCTGTCCGCTGATGTGTGGAATGCTTGTTTAGAAGTTGCCAAAAACTATCATCTCCAAACAGGGAAGTGGATCAATCGAACCCACTTACAAAAAGCAATCAAGAAAACGGTCCCCCTTCACAGTCAAAGTATCCAAGCAGTGGCACATAAATACTTAGATGCCAGAGATAGCACTAAGGAAGCGAGAGAAAAGGGAATTTCTGCCGCGCGCTATCCCTACAAGAAAAAGCGCCATTACAATACGAAGTGGGTGGACAAAGCCTTCAAAATAGAAGGAAACAAAATCATCTTATCCATGGGGGCTAAACGTAAACCGATTGTTGTTTTCACCTCGGATTTACCATCTGGCGATATCAAAGAAATCGAGCTTTGTTATGACAACGGCTTATATATGTCCGTTTCTTTTGATGATGGCCAGCTTCCCGAGGAGCGGGCAGGAACCCAGGAGGCGGGTGTCGATATGGGAGAAATCCACTCCTTCGCTTCGATCACGGAACATGGGGAAGGTGTCATTCTGTCTGGCCGGAAGCTGCGAAGTATTCACCGTTTCCGCAATCAAAAGCTAAAAGAACTGCAAATCAAAATGAGTAAATGTAAAAAAGGCTCGAACCAATGGAAAAAATACCAGCGTGCTAAAAAGTACATCCTCTCAAAAAGCGATAAACAATTACGCGATGCGAGCCACAAAATCACGAAAAATTTCGTGGAGTGGGCTGTGGAAGAATCGGTCCACACGTTACATGTTGGTGATGCACGGAATGTCAGCAAACATACGAAAAAGAGAAAACGACTGCACAGAACCAATCGACAAAAAATGTCGAATTGGAATGTAGGACAGCTCCTGGGTTACCTCGTCTACAAGGCGGAGGCAAAAGGTATCCAGATCGAATTAGTAGATGAATCCTACACGACACAAACATGCCCTGTTTGTGAAAAGAAACGAAAACCATCCGGTAGAAACTATCATTGCCCTTGTGGTTACAAGGCGCATCGTGATTTGCATGGTGCGGCAAACATCTTAACGAAATCCAAATACAAAAAGATGCTGCCGGTACCAGTGAGCACCGAGATAACGTATCTACGAGTTGCATAAAGCAATGAGTAGTAAATGGCGTGTTCCCGCCCACATGTATTGATGTGTTGCTTATTATGAGATCAAGAACACCCACCACCATCAGGTGGAGCATCTCCTAACCAATGCGCAAGGGAACTCTTTTTCTTTAAGATAAGAAACCCCCACCTCAAAAGATGTTCATCTTTAAGTGGAGGGAGGCTCATCCATGCCGCATACTGGACATAGTGCTGATGTATATACGATTGTCGTCTGATTCACGATGAATACCCCATTGAATGAATTTCATAATTACCAAAGTCGGCTTTTCCATCGCCATATATAGTTGGGAACGAACCAACTCAACTACATATGGTGATGGTGAAGTATTAAATACGTATTATGAAATTCATTTCATTAGTTAAAGTTATATGCTGTTACAATTTTTTCTCTTCCAGTAACGAGATCATTAAAATATTCATAGAGATTAATACCTAAATAGGAACCGGAAATGTTGTATATGTTTGTATAGCCGAGGTTATTTAAAGCGATGACCATATTATAGCTTCGTTGACCAGAACGGCAGTGGACATACACGGGTTCGTTTGTAGGGATTTCATCTAATCGGTTCCTGAACTCACTTAATGGAATATTGACTGCATGCTTCAGGTGACCTGATTCAAATTCGCCTTTTTCCCTAGCATCGATTATAAAGGCATTGTTCTCAACTAATCCGCGGACTTCGGAAACCTTTACCTCTTGGTAGCGTCCCTCCAGCTGATTAAGGGCTACGAGTGCTGCATGGTTTACAACATCTTTAGCTGTTCCTAACATTGGAGAGTATGATAGTTCGAGGTCTTTTAAGTCTTCCAATGTTCCATTCATTGTGAGCATCGTTGCAATGATATCAATCCGTTTATCGACATTTCCTTTTCCGATTGCTTGGGCGCCGAGAATTCTTCCTGTCGGGTATTCGTAGACTAATTTAAAATGCATCGGATTACTGTCCGGCATCAAGCCCACTTTATCTGCAGGCATGACATAAACCGAATCGTGAGATATACCAGCTTGCTCAGCGGTTGTCACATTCAGTCCAGTTGAAGCTGCATTCAAATCAAAAAGCTTGATGGATGACGAACCGATCACACCCTGATTCCTGTTCGAAATGCCATACATATGATCAGCTGCCGCCCTCGCTTGCTTTTGGGCAGGACCTGCGAGTGCAAGTCTTGTCGGTTTGTGTAAGAGGCGATGATGCACTTCGATTGCATCTCCGACAGCATAAATATCTTTATCGTTTGTTAAATAGTTATGATCGACTTTAATTGCTCCAGTCCCACCAATTTCAAGTCCGGATTCTTCTGCTAGAGTTGTTTCCGGCCTCACACCGATAGCCAAGACGACCGCGTCTGCTTTTATCCTTTTTTCTGAACTTGTTTCGATATAACCGTCTTCAATTTTTGTCAATCCATCATCTAAAATGAGCTCAATTCCGTTATCCACCATTTCTTTATGAAGGATTTGTGCCATATCGTAATCGTACGGTGCCATGACTTGGTTGGCAAATTCAACTAACGATACATTGTGACCAGCTAGTTTGAGATTCTCAGCAACTTCCACGCCAATGAAGCCACCGCCAACAACTGCGATATCTTTCAAGTCCTTTTGCTTAATGAAATTACTCACATTCTCAATATCGACGACGTTACGGATTGTAAACACATTGTCATTATCGATACCTTCCAAGTTTGGCTTAATCGGTTTTGCTCCAGACGACAATACTAATTTATCGTATGTTTCTTCATATGTTTCATCAGCTATTAAATCTTTTACGGTGATTGTTTTTTGATCCCGATTAATTGTAATAACTTCTTGATTGACCTTTGCTTGAATATTGTAGCGTTGTTTAAATATATCTGGATTGATTAGAACAAGCTGCTCGCTATTTTCAACAATCCCACTCAAATGATAGGGTAAGGAACAATTGGAAAAGGATACATGAGGCCCTTTTTCAAACATGATAATTTCTGCATTCTCATCCAATCTTCTCACTCTGGCGGCCACGGAGGCACCACCAGCAACTCCGCCAATGATTACTATTTTTTTTTCCATAAGCACACTCCTATTTTATTTTTCCTTGGATTACCTAACGGGGTATATGTTGCACCTTGTAATACATAATACATCTGACTTCTCGTTAATATCATATACCCCTAAGGGTAATTTGTCAACACTTACGAAGGTGAGTAGCCATGCGGTTATGTTGACAAAATACGGGTTAGGGTATAATATAATGTTGCTTACCATATGTAAAAGAAGGAGAATAACGATGGAATATAATGATCAAATGAAAAATAGAGTAAAGCGCATGGAAGGACAACTCCGCGGCGTTTTAAGAATGATGGAAGAGAGTAAAGATTGTAAGGATGTTGTTACACAATTATCAGCTGTTCGGTCAGCGGTCGATCGAACACTAGGTGTAATTGTAAGCACGAATTTAGTTGAATGTGTCCGTGCGGCAGAAGCAGACGGCACGGATGAAGGAGAATTAATAAAAGAAGCTGTCAACCTACTTGTTAAAAGCAGATAAAAAACAAGAGGTTGATTTTTTTTGATTAACTGTCTATTCCGGGTATTTACCGACAATGTATTAAGACAGGGGGCAGTACATGAAGCGGCGACAGCGCGAGTATTAAAATTAGAAGATGCTGGAGTGATTGAAGGATACACCATCAAAGTGGACCAAGCGAAATTAGGATATGAAGTCCATGCCTTTATTACAGTTTTCGCCCATCATATGAATCATCAGCCTTTCCATACTTTCATCAAAAAACAAGAATCATATGTGCAAAACAATTATAAAATAAGTGGTGAAGGGTGTTATCTTTTAGAATGTAAATTTCCATCCAATGACTTGTTGGACAGTTTCTTAAAAGAACTGAACAAGTATGTAAACTATAAATTGTCGATCGTGATTAGCAAATAGAAGGAATTACGTTAATGTGATAATGGAAAGGTTTTTAATGATAAAATGAGTGGAAGTATTAATGATAGGTGAGAAAAATTCTTATTGGGTGATGTAAATGGTGCTAGGAGAGAAGAAGGAACGCTTATACAGGGCTTTATGGAGGGCATCAGGTGGATTGCTGATGCTTCACGTATGGCTTGAAGGGTATTATGTAGATGCAGTCCGGTCCATAGGTGTAATTATTTTATGTTTGCTTATTTGTTTTATTGTCTTTAGTTTTGTTATTAAAAACAATACAGAAAGGATCCGCGGCACGGCTCTTATTCTCGGTGTGCTTGCTATTTCATTTGAGGTAGCTTGGCTTGCCATGAATTGGTATCCCGCTTTTGTAATTGCCCAAATACTTGTAATTGGGCTTGGGCTCTATTGCCTTATTATCGGCAAAAGTCGATTGGGAAGAGCTAAGAACAAAAGTGGTCGATTGAATGGATGGAAAATTACAGGACAGATACTTAAATCGGCGGGTATTGTTATGTCGTGTTTGATTTCGTTCATTGTGATTGTAAACTTTATAACACCCGCTCCATTGATGAGTATCACACAATCGCAATTAGGATATGGCAATCGTGATTATGCACCTGCTATGGAACAGACAATCCTCGAGCACGGTCATTTAAAGGTAAATGATATTAAATATGGCGAGGAATACCCAAATAGTTATTTGGATGTGTACATTGTGAACAATGATCTGGATACGGAAAGACCAACGTATTTCTTCGTTCATGGCGGTGGCTGGACAATAGGTGATAAGAAGCTTGAGGACAATGCCTATTATGAGCAGATGCTTGGAGCAGGATATAATGTTGTTTCCATCAATTATGCCCTATCCCCTGAATATACTTATCCTGTGCCGTTAGAACAACTGTCTCAAGCCGTCGAATTTATGCAAGAACATGGGAATGAATTCGGAATAGATATGTCAGAAGTTATCTTTGCGGGCAGTAGTGCAGGAGGGCAAATTGTCGGACAGTTTTTGAACGTGCAAACGAATGAGGCATATGCGGAGAAAATTGGCATTGCTCCGGTAATTCATCGAGATGCTATTAGGGCTGCTGTATTAGACTCCGCGGCGCTTGATATAAGGAGGATGGGGAAAACAAAATCCCCAGTCGCTTCTTCTAATTGGACTTTCTATCAATTCAGCAGAAATTATTTTAAAAAAGAACATTTAATTAATGGTACGGATAAAAATGCTGAAGAAGCGAATGTCATTGTCCATGCAACAGAAAGTTTTCCACCTGTTTTCCTGGCAGATGGAAATACTGGAACATTTCCGGATCAAGCGAAAGATTTTGCCGCAAAGCTAAATGATCTGGGGGTAAAGCATGAGCTGTATCTGATTGATAAAAATAAAGCAAGACTGGGACATGTTTTTATGGATACTCCTTCCAAATATACAATTGATTATACGAAGAAAAAGATAGCCTTTTTAACGAATGTATTAAAGCAGTGAAGCCATTGATTTACAAGCACAGATTGTAGACACCTCTCATAGCCTATAAAAGGAATGCTGGGCTGGGAGGTGGATATATGGATATAAAGATTGGTGATATCGTGACACGGAAATCCTATAACCACGATGTAGTTTTTCGTGTGTCCGAATTAGAAAAGCAACTGGTGCTGCTAAGCGGGACAGAAATGCGACTGCAGGCCGATGCACCGCCGGACGATCTAACGAAAGTGAATCGGAAAGATTTGGAAAGCAGGCAAAAGACCTCGAAGGAAAAAGAAGAATTTTCTTATCGTTTATTCCGCCAGGATTATCAGTTGATGCGAGAGAAGAAGGCCCATCAGATAAGCGGTGGTTATGAGCGGAACTTTTCATATTTCCAGCTTCCTGCCAAGGTTTTGCATTTGGATGGCGACCCGATTTATTTACGGAAATGCATCAGTTTGTATCAGCGGATGGGTCTGCATGTGCATGGTGTTCATTTACTTGAAAAAGATATGCCTCAGGCAGTTGGCCCGTTAATTGAACGGATTCAGCCGAATCTGATTATTGTAACCGGTCATGACTCCTATTCGAAAAATAAAGGCGAGAAGAAAGATTTACGTGCTTACCGGAATTCTAAGTATTTTGCAGAAACGGTACGGGAAGCAAGGAGAGTGAATCCTCATCTTGATCAGCTCGTTATCTTTGCAGGTGCGTGTCAATCCCACTTTGAGTCGATTATCAGGGCTGGTGCAAATTTTGCCAGCTCGCCGTATCGAATTAACATTCACGCATTAGACCCCGTTTATATTGCGGCAAAGATTGCTTATACCTCTTTTATGGAGAGTGTCAATGTTTCAGATGTTCTTCGCAATACATTGACCGGAGAAAAAGGCATGGGTGGCATTGAAACCCGCGGTCTCCTCCGAACCGGAATGCCGTACCTCGATGGCACAGAGGAAGAAGAACCTGCTGATCCAAATACCCCAACAAACAATATCATCGAATTTTAATACCAAAAGATGTATCGAGCCTGTCAGTGACCTATTATGCTAAGGCAAAGCGAGTCGGGTTGATGATAGGCTCTATCTGTGTCCTGTAACGGCGATACTGCGTGGAATGCATCACTGACAAGCTATGTCAGTAGCGAAGTGCATGAAAAAGGCCACGGATAAGCTTCCCCAAGTACCAATCGTAATGAGAAAATAAAGGAAATGGAACTGATGCGAGCTGTCAGTGCTCAGGTAAGTTAAAATCAATTACTTCAGGGGTACAGACTTTTTAACCGTGTTCTAGGTCAGGGTATTTACCTGTTTTTTTTACCGGGTTGGCTAGCTATAAAGCGTTATACGGCAAATTTTCATGTAAACCGTACATAAAAAGTTAATAATTACTAATAATACGTAATAAGACCTAAGTTTTATTGTTGACAGGTAAAATACAATCCTGTTATAATATTTAGCTTTATTTGACTAATGAACGAGCCTGTGCTATAATAGGATGCAGTGAGGTGGAGTGTATTGGCTAAAACATTGAACGAAATTAAGCAAGGTCTTGACTGCCAAATAGGTAGACGTTTGCGTTTGAAAGCAAACGGTGGCAGAAGAAAAACGATTGTAAGATCCGGGGTATTAGCAGAAACTTATCCTTCTGTATTTATCGTGGAACTTGATCAAGACGAAAATGCATTCGAACGTGTGTCATACAGCTACGCAGACATTTTAACAGAAACAGTCGAACTAAGTTTTTTAGAACAAAAATAAAGGACGTGCATAAAGCGGTGGAGCGGTAACATTCCACTGCTTTATTTTTTTACGGATTTTCCCACTATTCCCGTAAGCTTCCACGGTTCATTATCCAAAGAACGGTCAAACTATACATGTCGTAACGAGACTAACGAAAAGGAGCTGTTTTTTCATGGGAAGGCGTCGAGGAATCATGTCAGACCAACTGAAAGAAGAAATTGCTAAAGAGTTAGGGTTTTACGACACAGTCCAGCAAGAAGGCTGGGGTGGCATTAAAGCACGAGACGCTGGAAATATGGTGAAACGTGCGATCGAGATGGCAGAGGAGAACCTCGAGAAAGGCAAGCGCTAGTCGCTTGCCTTTTTCTTATGTATTCGCTTTCGCTATTGAAGGTCGCACCTCTTTTTGGATTATGATACAATTTGTTTAACTTTTCGTTTTTGAAGCAGGTGAAGGAGCATGATGATCATAGAGAAGGCACCAGCAAAAATAAATCTGTCGCTTGATGTTATACGTAAACGGGAAACCGATGAATATCATGATGTGGAAATGATCATGACGACCGTTGATCTGGCCGACCGGCTGGAATTCACTTCTCTTGAAGAAGACCGAATTACGATTTCTATGGAAAGCCGTTATGTCCCGAATGATGAACGGAATTTAGCATTTCGGGCGGCGAAGCTTTTTAAGGAAGCATTCGGTATAACAAAAGGTGTCCATATTGCGATTGATAAACATATTCCTGTCTCGGCTGGTCTCGGTGGCGGTAGTACCGACGCAGCAGCTGTGATTCGAGGACTCAATCGTTTATGGTCCCTCGGTCTGGAACTAGCGGAATTAGCTCCGATAGCAGCTAAATGCGGGTCTGATGCGACATTTAGCCTGTACGGAGAGACAGCAATTGCGCGGGGGTTCGGTGAAATTGTGGAAAAGCTTCCCTCTCCGCCACCTTGTTGGGTTATTTTGGCAAAACCGGATATCGGTGTATCGACCCGAACCGTTTTCCAGCATGTGAAGGTGGAGGAGCTGACACATCCAGATAATGAAGCGCTTATACAAGCACTTTATGCAAGAAACTTTTCCGAGATTTGCAATCATATTGGCAATTCTTTAGAAGCGGTTACAGTCTCACTCCACCCCGAAGTAAAACAAATTAAAGATACAATGAAAAATTTGGGAGCACCAGGTGTTTTGATGAGTGGGACAGGCCCGACTGTTTACGGGTTAGTCGAACAACAACAAAAGGCGAAGAAAATTTATAACGGAATGCGTGGCTTTTGTAATGAAGTGTATCTCGTTCGTCTCCTCGGGTGAACATTGCCAAAACACGTATGAAAATGGTATATTTAGATAAAATATACGGGTTTTGAGGTGTCATTATGAAAAGAAGTAACCGTCTAATCGTGTTAACTCAGTTTTTTCTGGAAAATCCCCATACACATACACAATTACCTTACTTTGTGGAATTATGCGGTACGACGAAATCTTCCATTAGTGAGGATCTTGATATTATACATGCTGTGTTTGAGCAGCAAGGGCTCGGAATGCTTTATCGGACGACAGGAGCTGGAGGTGGCGTCCGTTATATTCCAAAAAATACGGAAGAGCATGACGAATCTTTCATTTTGGAATTATGCGAGGAACTGAAAGATCCAGAACGAATTCTGCCAGGCGGCTATTTATATATGAGCGATCTATTAGGTGACCCGAAAACCGTTCGGGAAATTGGCCGGATCTTTGCTTCCAGATTTTCTGAGATAGAATTGGATGCAATTGTTACGGTAGCAACGAAGGGAATTCCGCTTGCCTATGCGGTTGCATCCTTTCTCCAAGTGCCGGTCGTGATTGCAAGAAGGGACCCGAAAGTGACGGAAGGTTCCTCGGTCAGCATCAATTACGTCTCTGGTTCATCCCGGAGAATTCAAACGATGGTCCTTCCAAAGCGGAGTCTGAAAGAAGGATCAAATGTATGTATCATTGATGACTTCATGAAAGCGGGCGGAACGATAACCGGAATCACGAATCTGCTTGCCGAGTTTGATGCGGAAGTGAAAGCGATTGGAGTATTTGCAGAAGCAGATGATGAAGATGAAGAAAGAAAAGTAACGAACTATACATCACTTATCAAAATTTCCGAAGTAGATACAAAGGAAAATCAAATGGAAATTGTGCCTGGTAATTTCACCTAATCTTGAATAGCCTTTTCCCTTTTTTAAATTTTTAGTAAGAAAATTAATTTTTTTATGAATTAAAGCAGGAGTTTTAAGAGTTTTGTTGAACTATACATGTAGAGTTCAAATGGGAAAAGGTGGTGAAACATCGTGGAAGTTACTGACGTAAGATTGCGCCGCGTAAATACAGAGGGCAGAATGCGAGCGATTGCATCAATTACTTTGGACCAGGAATTCGTTGTCCATGATATTCGTGTGATTGACGGAAACAATGGACTATTCGTAGCAATGCCGTCTAAGCGCACGCCGGATGGAGAATTTAGAGATATTGCCCATCCTATTAATTCCAATACGAGAAATAAGATTCAAGAGGCAGTGCTGGAAGCTTATCGGCTATCGGGAGAAAATGAGGTCGAATTTGAAGAAGCAGGTGCTTCCTAAGATGATCAATGATAAACAGGGGGGACTAATCTTACATAGGTTAGCCTCTTTTTTTGTTTTACTTTCCCAATACCCACCTTTCACAGTCTTAAATAGCTAACTATTCCAATAACTCTCCTTCAAAAGTCACACACTTCCATTCATCGTATGTGTTTTGCTCGTTCTCATGAATGGCTCTCTAGTTGCCGTTTAGTTGCCCGGTGGATGGATGCTTTCCGCGGGCATACCAGCCGCTCAGCAGGTGCGAGAGGTGTCTGGACTGCGGATCTTCAGTAGAAAGTTGCAAACACTTACGTTGAATTTCATATTTCGATGAGTGAAAGTTGAGTGATTGGGAACTTTCAGATTGTTATTTGAAATAGAATCATGTTTAAATAGTGGTGTAGAGGTGATGAAATGACGAATTTTAAACGGAGAAAGTTCGCGGTGATTGGAGCTGGATTCACTGGAACGACGACAGCGTTTTTATTAGCGCAAAAAGAATTGGGAGATGTTGTATTAGTCGATATACCTGATGCTGAAAATCCGACGAAAGGAAAAGCATTGGATATGCAGGAAGCTGGCCCGGTGGAAAAATTTAACAGCTCAGTCGTTGGAACGTCAGATTATGCCGATATTGCCGATGCAGACATGGTTATTGTTACAGCAGGAATCGCAAGAAAGCCAGGAATGAGCAGGGATGATCTTGTATCAATCAATGCGAAGATTATAAGGGACGTAGCAAAGCAAGTCGTAACCTATGCAAAAGACAGTTATGTTCTCGTGTTAAGTAACCCGGTGGATGCGATGACCTATACGATATTCCGGGAAACTGGTTTTCCAAAGCATCGTGTGATTGGTCAATCGGGTGTGCTTGATACAGCACGGTTTAATACGTTTGTAGCACAAGAATTGAATGTGTCGGTGGAAGATGTAACTGGATTTGTACTTGGTGGTCATGGTGATAGTATGGTTCCACTTATCCGTTATTCAAATGTAGGGGGCATTCCAATTGAACATTTACTTCCCGAAGACAGAATCAAAGCTATTGTAGAACGGACACGAAAAGGCGGCGGAGAAATTGTCAATCTGCTTGGTAATGGAAGCGCTTATTATGCTCCGGCAGCCTCCCTTGTAGAAATGGCCGATGCGATTGTAAATGATAAAAAACGCGTTCTACCGAGTATTGCTTACTTGGAGGGGGAATATGGTTATCAAGACATCTATCTTGGCGTTCCTACCGTTTTAGGTGGTGGGGGAATCGAACGTGTGATTGAACTGCCACTTACAACTGACGAGAAAAAGCAACTCGATCAATCGGCAGAAGATGTAAAAAAGGTTATCGATTCGTTGCCGCTTTAGTAAATGAGCACTTATTTTATAAAAAAACTTATCAATTTAATGAATTTCATAATACGTATTTAATGCTTCACCATCACCATATATAGTTGAGTTGGTTCGTTCCCAACTACATATGATGGAAAAGCCGACTTTGGTAATTATGAAAATCATTCACTTATTGGATAACATAGGTTTGGGACATAACTCGTCCCAAACTCTTCCTTCTGGTTTACCTTTTCCAGCAATAAAAACATTCATATCCCCAACAATTCTTGAAATCCTCAAACGTTTGCGATATATTTTAAGGTGGACAAATAGAATAATGGAGGTTTCTTTATGACAAATCGCTATGCGGTAATTCTTGCTGCAGGACAAGGTACAAGAATGAAATCAAAGCTTTATAAGGTGCTGCACCCTGTGGTGGGAAAGCCGATGGTACAGCATGTCATTGATCAGTTAAATGCCGTTAATTTAGATAAAAATATTACAGTTGTTGGTTTTGGTGCAGAAAAAGTGCAAGAAGAGCTTGGAACACAAACAGAATATGTCGTGCAGAAAGAACAATTAGGAACAGCCCATGCCGTTCTCCAGGCGAAAGAGCTATTGCAAGATGCTAAAGGAACGACAATTGTTGCATGCGGAGATACCCCGCTTATTACAGGAGAAACGTTTCGTAAGCTAGTTGAGCATCACGAGGAGGTGGAAGCTAGCGCAACCATATTAACAGCCAACACTCCTGACCCTGCTGGATACGGGAGGGTTATTCGGAATGCGGATAAAGAAGTGGAGCGCATTATTGAACATAAAGATGCGAATGATGACGAATTACTCGTTAATGAAATAAATACTGGTACATACTGCTTTAATAATCAGGATTTATTTGAAGCTCTTGAGAAAGTTTCCAATGATAATGCTCAAGGTGAATATTATTTGCCGGACGTTATTGAAATTTTAAAAGCTGAAAAGAAATTAGTTACCGCTTATCTTACCCCAAACTTTGAGGAAACGCTTGGGGTAAACGACCGGGTAGCACTTGCTGAAGCGGAACGGATTATGAAGCAACGTATCAATGAATTGCATATGCAAAACGGCGTTACATTCATTGACCCGAACAATACGTATATCGAACCGGATGCTGTAATCGGTCAGGATGTGACAATTTATCCGGGTACGTTGATTACTGGGGAGACAACCATTGAAGCAGACGCTATAATTGGGCCGGATAGTGAACTGCATAACGCAACGATTGGACAAGGGACAGTAATCAAGCGAAGTGTTGTTCACGACAGTAAAATCGGTGAGGGTGTTGTGATTGGTCCATTTGCTCATGTGCGCCCAGAATCTGTCATCGGTAACCATACGAAGGTCGGTAACTTTGTCGAATTGAAGAAAACCTCTCTCGGCAATAATAGTAAAGTATCCCATTTAAGCTACATGGGTGATGCGAATATTGGAGAACATGTAAATATTGGCTGCGGTACGATTACAGTGAACTATGACGGGAAGAATAAACATCTTACGACAATTGAAGACCATGCATTTGTTGGCTGTAACTCCAATTTGATTGCGCCAGTTACAATCGGTGAAGGTTCTTATGTCGCTGCAGGTTCAACAATCAATAAAGACGTACCGAAAAATGCACTATCGATTGCAAGAGCAAGACAGACAAATAAAGAAGATTATGCAGAACGATTTAAAGGGAAAAAATAACAACGGAGGGTTCATTCCATGGCATCTAAATATGAGGATGGTTCGCTAAAACTATTTACACTCAATTCAAATCCCGCGCTGGCAGAGGAGATAGCAGAACATCTTGGCATTCCACTAGGGAAATGCACCGTATCAAAATTCAGTGACGGTGAAGTTCAAATCAACATCGAAGAAAGTATTCGTGGCAGTGATGTTTACGTTCTGCAGTCGACTTCAGCACCAGTTAATGATCATGTAATGGAATTACTCATTATGATCGATGCACTGAAACGTGCTTCAGCAAAGTCAATCAATATTGTGATGCCTTATTACGGCTATGCAAGACAGGACCGGAAAGCACGCGCCCGTGAACCGATTGCAGCTAAACTCGTTGCTGATATCTTGGAGACAGCTGGTACGACTCGCGTTATCACGCTCGATCTCCATGCACCACAGATTCAAGGATTCTTCAATGTACCAATTGACCATTTACAAGGTGTGCCAATTCTTTCTGACTACTTTGAGGAAAAGGACTTACAAGACATTATTGTTGTCTCCCCTGACCACGGTGGTGTAACAAGAGCGCGGAAACTAGCAGACCGTCTGAAAACACCACTCGGAATTATTGATAAGCGCAGACCGAAACCGAACGTTGCGGAAATCATGAATATCATCGGAAATGTAGAAGGTAAGACTGCGATTTTAATTGACGATATTATTGATACGGGTGGCACAATTACACTTGCAGCAGACGCTTTAATTGAAAATGGTGCGACAGAAGTGTATGCTTGTTGTACGCATCCTGTTTTATCAGGGCCAGCTATTGAGCGAATTGAAAACTCTGCGATTAAAGAGTTGGTTATTACAAACAGTATTCCACTCCCTGAAGAGAAGAAGTTGGATAAAATCACTGCTTTATCTGTTGCACCTTTAATTGGTGAGGCGATCATTCGTGTCCATGAAGAGCAATCTGTAAGTATTCTATTCGACTAATAGTTTCAATCATTACCCAAGAAGGTATATATTTATATTTATTAATATGAAAAGATTTGCTTGTTTTTAGCAGAAAAATATTTGGAGGATGATGAAGATGGCAATAAAGCTTAAAGCCTTAAAAAGAGATGATTTTAGTAACTCAGTAACAAAACAATTACGTGCAGACGGCCAAGTTCCTGCAGTTGTTTATGGAAAAGGTAAAGAATCAAAAACTGTTGCAGTAGATAGCATTGAACTACTCAAAACAGTTCGTGACGAAGGAAGAAACGCAATCATCACATTGGACATCGAAAATGACACTTCTGTTGATGTGATGCTTCACGAATATCAAGTCAATCCAATTAAAGACTCTTTAATTCACGTCGACTTTTATGTTGTCGATATGTCCGAGGAAATGGAAGTTTCTGTTCCAGTGCGTATCGAAGGAGAAGCAGCTGGTACAAAAGAAGGCGGCGTTATGCAGCAGCCACAGTACGAAGTGCTTGTTAACGCAAAACCTGCTAACTTCCCGGATGAAATCACAGTGGATGTATCCGAACTTCAAATTGGAGATGTGATCGCTGTTCAAGATCTGCCGACATCTGATAAGTATGAGTTCGTGGATGAGCCGGATGCGGTTATCGTTACAATCGTACCACCGACTGAAGAAGAACCTGAATCACAGCTTCCAGACGAAGGTGCAGAACCTGAACTTGTCGATGCAAAAGAAGACGAAGAATAATTTAAGCATTTCAATGATATATTAAAGAACAACCCTCCTATCAGGTGCATATTGGTTTCCTGTGGGAGGGCTTGTTAAGTGTTAAAGGCTGTTCAAAAAGTCCGGTAAAAATGACACATCGAAGGGAAGTTCTACTAAAACCGTCCACGGTCCTGTGGACAACGTAGAACTCACGACATCCTGTGGAAGCAACAGGACGTTGCTTATTTAGCCGACCTCGGTCCTTTTTATCCTCCTTTTTGAACAATGAAAACACAGGAGTCAGTTTTTGGAAAATTCTGTTTGCGTATAGGGAATAAAATTTTTACAAAAGGAAGAAGTAATCATGAAATTAATTGTCGGGTTAGGGAACCCTGGAAGAAAGTACAAGAAAACACGTCACAATATTGGGTT
Source organism: Oceanobacillus alkalisoli (assembly GCF_022213125.1). NCBI lineage: Bacteria > Bacillati > Bacillota > Bacilli > Caryophanales > Bacillaceae > Oceanobacillus > Oceanobacillus alkalisoli. The sequence continues at coordinate 15,538 of NZ_JAKNRA010000018.1, forward strand.
TATGGTCGTTGACGAGCTGCTTTCCCGCCATGGATTCGAATTAAATAAGAACAAGTTTAATGGCGATTATGCAATGGAGAACCTTGCTGGGGAAAAAGTGATTTTCTTGGAACCTCAGACCTTCATGAACTTGTCCGGTAATGCTGTTCGACCATTGATGGAGTACTTCGGTGTTGAGGCGGAAGATGTGCTCGTTATTTATGATGACCTCGATTTACCGACTGGAAAGATTCGTTTGCGGGCAAAAGGCGGACATGGCGGTCACAATGGAATGCGCTCTCTCATCGAACATCTTGGTACGAAAGAGTTTAACCGGATTCGTTTCGGAGTGGGGAGACCAACAAATGCAGTCGCTGTCGTTGATTATGTGCTTGCTGACTTTGCGAAGCAGGAGCAGGAAACGGTCAGGGAAAGTATTGCAAAAGCAGCAGATGCCTGTGAAGATTGGGCTGGGGGTAAGGCGTTCATTGATGTTATGAATGATTATAACCAGTAAGTGCAGGAGCTTGCGTATAATTGGGGCTGAATCGGATAAACTTTTATTATAGATATCCGAGGAGGCGATTAACGTGGCAATTATCTATCAATGCAGACATTGCACCCAAGAGATTGGCAGACTGGAGGAACAAGTTCTAGATGCCGCGCTTCTGGGAATTGATCGATTAACAGCAAAGGAAAAACAAGAAATGATGGAATATCAGGCAAATGGTGATATAAAAATTTATGCGATTTGTGATACGTGTGAGGCTGCCCTACAGGAGCATCCCCATTATCATGAACTCGATTACTTTATACAATAAGTTGAACGGGCTTTGGTACGGACCAAAGCGTTTTTGCATTTATTTTGATATAGGTAGAGTGGTATGAGATGAAAGAAATATATCAGTTTTTACAAGAAAAAGAAGATTTCCAGTCGATTATGAATGGATTATCGGGCGGCATGAAGGAGCAGCTCGTGGCAGGTCTTGCTGGACCTGCCAGGAGTATGCTCGTTTCTGCTATTAATGCGTCGTTAAAACGGCCGGTATTATTAGTGACCCATCAGCTGCTGCAGGCGGAGCAATTATATGACGACATAGCTGGACTCGTTGGGGAGGAGCGAGTACATCTATACCCGGTGAACGAACTGATCGCCTCAGAAATTGCGACAGCCAGCCCCGAATTAAGAAGTCAGCGTTTGGAAGCACTTACCGCATGGACCGAGGGGAAGGCAGATATTTTGATTGCTCCGATTGCGGGTCTGAAACGAATGCTGCCGGACCGTAATGAATGGTTGAAATACCAACTGTATTTCAAAGAAGGAGAAGAAATTGATATAGATGCTTATTTTTCTTTTCTAGTGGAGATGGGGTATGAACGGACACAGATGGTGACAACACCGGGAGAATTCAGTCAACGTGGTGGAATTATTGACATTTATCCCTTGACGGAAGAACATCCTGTCCGGATTGAACTATTTGATGTAGAAATCGATTCCATCCGCTTTTTTGATGCGGACACTCAACGATCCCTTGAACGTACGGAGGAGATTACAATTGGTCCTGCAACTGAGCTGCTTCTCACCCAAGAAGAGCTGCTTGCTGCTGCGGAACGGATTGAAAAGGCGCTTGCAGAAAGCTTAAAAAATAAAACATCGAAAGAAGCAAAGGAAGAGTTGCTGGAAACAGTCGAGTATGATATTAGTCGACTCAAGAACATGGAGCGCTTCCAGGAAATGTATAAGTATATTGGATTTTTCTATGAGAATCCTAAGAGTTTACTAGATTATCTTCCGAGCAATGGCCTGCTTATTTTAGAAGAGATGGGAAGAGTTCAAGAAACGGCTATGAATCTTGATACAGAAGAAGCGGAATGGTACAGCAGCTTACTTGAATCGAACCGCATGGTGAAGGATAGTCATTTTTCCTTTGACTGGCAGGCTGTAGTGGAGAAAATGAAGCATCAACGCATTTATATGTCTGTTTTTCTCCGTCATCTCCCAAATACACAACCGGAAAATATTATTAATCTCTCATCCCGTGCGATGCAAGAATTCCACGGTCAGATGCATTTGTTTAAAAGTGAACTCGAGCGCTGGGAAAAAGGCGACGTATCTGTCTTGATTCTAGCTCCAAGCGCGGAACGAGCCGGAAAAATACAATCCATCTTAGAAGATTATCAAATCGAAGCAGCTATTTCGAAACAATTACAGCTTCCGGTTACGAAACCAACGATTGTGGCGGGTAATTTATCAAGCGGTATTGAGCTTCCGATGCATAAGTTAGTCGTCATTACGGAAAGTGAACTCTTTAAAAAACGGACGAAACGGAAACCGAAGTCTCAAAAAATCTCTAACGCAGAGCGTATTAAGAGCTATCAAGAGTTAAATGTCGGGGACTTTGTTGTCCATGCGAATCATGGAGTAGGGAAATATTTAGGAATTGAAACATTAGAAATGAATGGCATGCATAATGACTACATGCTGATTCATTACTCTGGGGATGACAAGTTATTCGTCCCGATTGATCAGATCGATCTCGTACAGAAATTTGTCGGTTCGGAAGGAAAGGAACCGAAGCTTTATAAACTTGGCGGATCAGAGTGGACAAAGGTAAAACGCCGGGTCCAGTCTTCAGTTGAGGATATTGCAGATGATCTTATTAAACTTTATGCTGAACGGGAAGCGCGTATTGGATATGCCTTTTCCCCGGATACTGAAATGCAGCGGGAGTTTGAAGCGGCCTTCCCGTATCAAGAAACGGAGGATCAACTGCGCTGTATTGTGGAAATTAAGCAGGATATGGAGAGACAACAGCCAATGGATCGGCTGCTTTGCGGCGATGTTGGATACGGGAAGACAGAAGTGGCCATTCGGGCTGCATTCAAGGCGATTATGGACGGAAAGCAAGTCGCTTTCCTTGTCCCGACAACGATCCTAGCCCAACAGCATTACGAAACGGTCCGTGAACGGTTCCAGGATTACCCGATTAATATCGGATTATTAAGCCGTTTCCGCACAAGAAAACAACAAACAGAGACATTGAAAGCCTTGAAGAAAGGTACTGTTGACATTGTTGTAGGTACTCACCGGTTATTATCAAAAGACGTGGAGTATTTTGATTTAGGCTTATTGATTGTTGACGAAGAGCAGCGCTTTGGTGTGAAGCATAAGGAGAAGATTAAACAGATTAAAACGAATGTAGATGTCCTTACTCTAACAGCAACACCAATTCCGCGTACCCTTCATATGTCAATGCTCGGTGTGCGTGATTTATCTGTTATTGAAACACCGCCGGAAAATCGTTTCCCGATTCAGACGTATGTAATGGAATACAATCCAATTCTCATACGGGAAGCAATTGAACGGGAGATGGCTCGCGCGGGGCAAGTGTTTTTCCTTTATAACCGTGTCGAGAATATCGATAAGGTTGCCCGGGATGTCGGCATGCTCGTTGACGGTGCTCGTGTTGGGGTCGCCCATGGACAGATGAACGAGTCAGAGCTTGAAAATGTAATTATAAGCTTTCTTGAAGGTGAATTTGATGTGTTGGTGAGTACGACGATTATTGAAACGGGTGTTGATATTCCAAATGTGAACACACTTATTGTCAATGATGCGGACCGCATGGGATTAAGTCAGCTCTATCAGCTGAGAGGACGTGTCGGTCGTTCGAACCGAGTCGCTTATGCATATTTTACCTACCGAAAAGATAAAATCTTAACTGAAGTTGCTGAGAAGCGTTTACAGGCGATCAAGGAATTCACGGAGCTAGGCTCTGGATTTAAGATTGCGATGCGCGACTTATCGATTCGCGGTGCAGGAAATCTCCTCGGTTCCCAGCAGCATGGATTCATCGATTCCGTCGGGTATGATCTGTATTCGAAAATGTTGAAAGATGCAATCGATGCCCGTAAACAAGGGAAAGAAATCGAGGATATTACGCCATTTGATCCAGAGATATCCTTGAAGATTGATGCTTATATTCCGGAAGACTATATCCCGGATGGCAAGCAGAAGATTGATATTTATAAATTATTCCAGACGATCGATTCAGAAACGGATATTACGGACTTGCAGGATGAGCTCATTGATCGATTTGGTGACTATCCGGAAGAAGTGGAACATTTATTCACTGTCTCGAAACTTCGCTTGTATGGCCGCAAAGAAAGAGTTGAATTTATTACCGAGAAAAATAAAAAATTAGAATTGTTATTGGAAGAAGATCGGAGCCACATGGTCGATGGTGCGAAGCTCTTTGAACTCGCAAACCGCTTTGGTCGTAATGTCCAACTCGGAACAGAAAACACGAAACTTAAAATTGTCGTCACATGGAAGAGGGAAACCGAACATGAACGATATAAAGTGGCAGAAGAGTTGATTAAAAATTTGGCAGAAGTAAACCGCGAATCCTAAACTTTTCTCATCATGTATATTTATCCCAAGTTGCCTCATACTAAAACAACACTGGTGATATTTACAACTTCTTAAGAATTGTAATTTTTAGTTGAAAGTGAGGCAGGCATGGTATGAAAGCGACAGGAATTGTACGACGGATCGATGATTTAGGCAGGGTTGTTATTCCTAAAGAAATAAGGCGTACATTACGCATTCGAGAGGGAGACCCGCTAGAAATTTTCGTCGATCGGGATGGAGAAGTTATTTTAAAGAAATATTCGCCTATTAGCGAACTGGGACATTTCGCGCAGGAATATGCAGAGTCTCTATTTGATTCATTAAAAATACCAGTGTTAATTTGTGATCGTGATGACGTCATTGCGGTTGCCGGTGAATCGAAAAAGGACTATTTAAATAAAATGATTGGTTCAGATGTCACGAAAGCAATAGAAAATCGCTCCCAACTACTTAAAACCAATAAAGAAACGATGGAGCTGTTGGAAGGCAAGGAATTGGAACTTGATTCCTATTGCTTGAGTCCAATCATCGCTAATGGCGACCCGATTGGCTGTGTATTTCTATTCTCGCGAGAAGGGGATAAACTGACCGATGTAGAAGCGAAAGTAACCGAAACGGCGGCGGTATTTTTAGGAAAGCAAATGGAGTAACTTAAAGGAATGAGTCATTCAGGGATATCCTTGGATGGCTCATTTTTGTGTTTTAAGTGGTATAATGGACACAAATTATGTATTGTAAGGGACGTTTTTTAATGAGTAGTGATAGTAAATGGCTCAAGGGAGCATTGCTTTTAACGGTTGCCGGACTGATTAGTAAAGTGCTAAGTGCCGGATACCGGATTCCGCTCCAGAACCTTACAGGTGATATCGGCTTTTATATTTACCAGCAAGTTTACCCGCTGCTTGGGATGGGAATGATTCTTGCATTGTATGGGTTTCCGTCCGCAATATCAAAGCTGACAGCGGAATCGAAGAAGAAGGGCAATACGCGGACGACTGCTAATTTTTATTACCCTATTTTTCTGATTTTATTCCTTGTGATGGGAACACTTGCTGTTCTGCTATTTGTATCCGCTAGTAGTTTAGCAAGCTGGATTGGAGACCCTGGTTTAACCCAGGCCTATCAGCTCGTTGCTTTTAGTTTCCTGCTTATCCCTTTTACCTCTTTGCTGCGAGGAGTTATGCAGGGAAGCGGGAATATGAAGCCAACCGCTTATTCTCAAATAGGAGAACAGTTCTTTCGTGTATTGCTGATTCTTGCTGTTGCGGTTTATGTTAGCTTTTCGGGAGCGGACCTTTACCGGATTGGCGAAGGGGCGGCAATTGCGGGTATTGGTGGGGCGCTTACCGCTATTTTCATACTAACCCTGTTTGTTCGTAAGTCGGAACAGCCGCCTCTATTGATGCAGACTTCCGTTCCTTGGCGCTATTATATCCAGACGATTCTATTGTTCGGGCTTGTTGCCTCACTGAATCATATGGTACTCCTGCTGTTTCAGTTTGCCGATGCGTTTACGCTCGTGTCTGGATTACAGGAATATGGGCTTTCACAAGTGGATGCAATGGAGGCAAAAGGGGTGCTCGACCGTGGGCAGCCGCTGATACAGTTAGGTACAGTACTCGGTTCTTCATTTGCATTAGCGATGATTCCGTCGGTTTCTCAACATAGATTGCAAGAAGATGCGCCGTCATTTTATCAACATATCCGCAGCAGTATTGCAATTGGTTTTTATTTGGCAGTTGGTGCAACGGCAGGACTGATTGCGATCATGCCAGAAGCGAATATATTGTTATTCGAGGATACGAAAGGAACAAGTGATTTGCAAATTCTCGTCTTTGCAATTTTGCTCAGTTCCATAGGGGTTACCTGTGCGACAATTTTACAAGGACTAGGTTGGACAAAGCGGACTGCTATTTTTATTATCCTATCTGTTTTCGTGAAAGGGCTTGGAAATGAATTACTCGTGCCAATTTTCGGAATAACAGGAGCGGCCATTGCAACCATTCTTGGTTTAGCATGTTTTTCTTTACTCGTTTTCATAGAGCTGAAGCGAAAGTTACCGAAGCTGATGTTAATAAGGCAAATCAATTGGCAGGCTGTGTTACTTGCTGTTTCCGCTATGCTTTTATATATTTTTATTATCGATTTATTTATTCCTGAGCTCTCACGGGTTGATGCCTTACTTTATGTCGGCTTTGTAGCTGGGACGGGAGCATGTATTTATCTTTTCATTTTACTGCGCGGGAGAGCATTTATTTCCGAGGAAATAAATATGCTGCCATTTTCCCATATTTGGATGCGGATTTATAAGGAGAGGAAGAGAACATGATAGAAGTTATTGGCCTAGGAGCTGGTGATATCAATCAGTTGTCCATAGGTGTCTATAAAAAATTACTAAACTCAGAAGCGATTGTTTACACACGAACATTAGACCACCCTGTCATTACTGATTTACAACAAGAAGGTGTTCGTTTTTATTCGTTTGACAAGATTTATGAAGAAATGGAGGATTTTGCGGGCGTCTATGAAAAAATTAGCACTTACCTCCTGGACAAGGCAAAAGATGGTCCTGTCATTTATACCGTTCCAGGTCACCCGATGCTTGCAGAACGAACAGTGCAATTATTGTTGGAGCAAGATGAGGTTCCTGTTGAAATATCTGGTGGTCAAAGTTACTTGGATGCATTATTTACTTCGCTCGAAATTGATCCGATTGAAGGATTTCAATTTGTCGATGGGACAAGCTTTGAGCGGAGACAGTTGAATTACGAACAGCATCTTGTCTTTTGCCAAGTGTATGATTCATTTATTGCCTCAGAGGTGAAGCTCAGCTTACTTGAAGACCTCCCGCCTGAATATGAAGTAACAATTGTAGAGGCGGCTGGAACGGAAAAGGAGCAACTAACGAAATTACGGATTGAAGACTTAGACAGGACTGTAGAGGTTAGTAATCTGACGAGTGTTTATGTTCCGCCAATTCAACATGATGAACTTTCTCATCGATTTTCTCGTTTAGTAGAAGTGATTGCTGCCCTGCGCGGGCCAGGCGGTTGTCCGTGGGATCAAAAGCAAACACATGAATCTTTGCGTGCCCACACAATTGAGGAAGTTTATGAATTGATTGACGCAATCGATCAAGAGGATGATGACAATATTACGGAAGAACTTGGTGATCTTCTCATGCATGTCGTCCTGCATAGTCAAATCGGTGCGGATTCCGGATATTTTTCAATTGAAGACGTCATCCTGTCAGCTACTGAAAAGATGATTCATCGTCATCCCCATGTTTTTGGCGACGTTCAAGTGGATTCGGCAGCTGAAGTGCTTACGAATTGGGATGCACTGAAGCAACAAGAAAAGGGTAAACAAAGGGATTCCATCCTAGAGGGGATCCCGAAGCACCTGCCAGCACTTGCTAAAGCTGCGAAAATCCAGCAAAAGGCAGCAAAGGTTGGCTTTGACTGGGCGGAAGCAAAAGACGTTTGGGCCAAGCTTGAGGAAGAAGTGAAGGAAGTCGAAGCAGCAATTACAAGTGGAGTAGCAGAAGATATTGAAGATGAGTTTGGTGATGTTCTGTTTGTGCTCGCTAACTTGACTCGTTTTTATCAGATAAATGCGGAAGTTGCCTTAAACCGCGCGAACAGAAAATTTACTTCCCGGTTTACGCATATCGAACAAAGAATCAAAAGACAGGGGAAAAGATTAGAAGAAGCGACTCTAGATGAGATGGAAGCATACTGGCAAGAAGCAAAGGAGAGTGAATAAGGATGCGATTGGATAAATTTCTAAAAACATCCCGTTTAATCAAGCGGCGGACATTGGCGAAAGAAGTTGCTGAGCAAGGGAGAATTTCAGTGAATGGTAATCAAGCGAAGGCCTCGACGACAATAGTTCCAGGTGACACCCTTAAAATCGAATTCGGACAAAAGCTTGTCACCGTCCAGGTTAATGACACACGTGAAACGGTAAGAAAAGACGAAGCAGAAACATTGTATACGGTTGTCAAAGAAGAAAAAATATAAGTTCTATACTTGTCCCTCCTCTCATAAAATACAGTGAGAAGGAGGTTTTTTTATGAATGAATTGGGGAATTATCCTACTAATAATAATCGGACAGAACTAGATCACCAAGTAAAACTTGTGAATCGCAAAACACTTGAAATCAGTGGTGTAAAGGAAGTCGACAGCTTTGATAATGAAGAGTTTCTACTAGAGACAGTGCAAGGCTATCTCATCATCCGCGGCCAAAACCTTCAATTGAAAAATCTTGATGTTAACGCTGGCAATGTAACGATAAAGGGCAGAATTTATGAGCTTTCCTATATTGATGAAGTAAGCGGGGAGAAAGCTAAAGGATTCTTTAGCAAGTTATTCCGATGACGCTCTCCGTACAGTTTACAACAATGGCTGTCATGGTGCTAAGTGGAATTTACTTAGGGCTTGCCCAAGATACGTTCCGCCGGTTTTCCGTTCATTGGAAGAATCGTACAGTCATCAGCTATTTACTTGAAATCGGCTTTTGGCTTCTACAGACACTTATTGTTTTCTATTTTTTATTCCTTGTTAATTCCGGAGAAATTCGGCTTTATATATTTTTAGCTTGTCTGTTGGGCTTTTCCTTTTATCAGGCGTTATTGAAAACGGTCTACCGTAATGTGCTGGAAGGGGTAATCTCGGTACTACGAACCATTTTCCGCTTTATCAAGCAGGTATATCTAATTTTCATCGTCACACCGCTTAAATGGATCTTTTTTCTATTGTCAGGCATCATTGTATTTATAATTAATTTGGTAGTAAAACTACTAGCCATTATATTGAAAATTATCCTATTTCCATTCCTAATGATTGGTAGAATTTTAAAACCGCTTATACCAGAAAATTTCATTAAATTTTTCCACAAATTGCATCCGATTTATAGTACAATAAGAAATATATTAAAGAAGGGCTTGGAGTATGCCACGTTTAAGAGGAGGTAGGGTAATTGTCCGCAGAAAGAAAAACGGTAACAAGATTAGATTCGAATTACGTCCAACAGTATGATGCATACATAGAGAGACAGAATCGAAAGAAGCAGCGTTTAATTCGTCGCCTTGTGTTATCCACCATTGTAACAGTATTGATTATCGGCTTTATGGGAGTCTATCATTGGAACCAACGGGCACTACATGCCGAAAAAACGGAGAAGTACGAGCAACTGCAATCCGAATTAGCGGGATTACAGCAGGAAGAGGCTCAACTGCTTGAAGAAATTGAACTGTTGAATGATGAAGACTATGTCTTAGATATTGCAAGAACGAATTATTTCTTTACGAAAAAGGGAGAGTTAATCTTTAAACTCCCAAATGAAGACCCGTCATATTGACACTTTACATGAACAGCCATATACTATATGTAGAGAATTTTACTCAAACTTTTAAGGAGGAGCATTTTTTTTATGTCAATCGAAGTAGGCAGCAAGCTGCAAGGTAAGGTTACAGGAATCACAAATTTTGGAGCGTTTGTTGAGCTCGAGAAAGGTAAAACAGGCCTGGTCCACATTAGTGAAGTTGCTGACAACTATGTAAAGGACATTAACGATCACTTAAGTGTTGGCGATACTGTTGAGGTTAAAGTAATCAATGTCGAGAAGGATGGCAAAATTGGCCTATCGATTAAGAAGGCAAAAGAGCGTCCGGTTCGCCAAAAAAGTGTAAAAGAGCGTCAAGAAAGTTTCGAATCGAAAATGAGTCGTTTCCTTAAGGATTCTGAAGATCGTCTAGCCTCACTTAAGAAGCATACGGAGTCCAAACGTGGAGGTCGAGGTGCTAAACGCGGTTAATAGTTTGCTGCCCGAAGGAAATTACAATGCTCTGTGATAGAGAAGCAGCAGATTCATCCTAAAGGATGGGTCTGCTGCTTTGTTTTTTGTTGATGTATAGATTGAAAAAGACCGGTTAGGGAATGGTGTGGAAATCCCTAACCGGTCTTTTTTACTTTTGTATTGTCTAGCTTCAAAGTGCAGGGATGAACCGAACTTCCCGCGCTTTCAGTCGATAAGTCAACATCGGTTCGTTGCCTCACCGTGTTTCCTTTATCTTCCTGCATCACAGTCCAATTCGTCAGTCCCTAACCGGTCTTTTTTACTTTTGTATTGTCTAGCTTCAAAGTGCAGGGATGAACCGAACTTCCCGCGCTTTCAGTCGATAAGTCAACATCGGTTCGTTGCCTCACCGTGTTTCCTTTATCTTCTTACACCGCAGTCCAGTTCGATCATCCCTAAACGCACTTTTCAGCTTTTGGGTTGTATATAGCGGCGGAGGGGATCGAACCCACGACCTTACGGGTATGAACCGTACGCTCTCGCCAGCTGAGCTACGCCGCCAAAAATGTCAACGAGATTTATAATACAACAGAAATTAGGTTGTGTCAATGGTTTTTTGTGAAATGTTGAAGTTCTTATTGAAAATGCCGAAGTTCAAGAAAATATCCACCGGAGTCTACAATTAAAATCTTGATGTTCACAAATATGCCTTCCCATCTTACGCTTCTCACTCCCTATTTCCCACTTTTTCGTCAAACATTCATCATTTCCGCAAATTGCCACACCTTTCCGTTTCACCCCATCCAGACTACAGCCACTGAGTTTACTAGATTTCAAACAGACAGGCGTTCGTGCGTTAATCTTGGATTCTTTATCTCTTTCCGTCGAACGATTTTTAGGACGAGCACTGAAATTTTGACAACAAAAGTTTTCTGAATATGGTTTACTAATCAGAAAAGAATGGAGTGATGGTGAATGATGCAATCGGTTGAATCAGCGGGATATGTCGGTTGGAAAGAAAATATCCAGAAAAAGAAACAACATCCATGGAAAACAAAGGCAAAAGTATTATTTATCGATCGAGGCCTGTTGCTGGTGATGATTGGCTTTTTACTTGGGAGGGCGGTCATTTTATCAGCAGTTTCTCCGTTTGCTTTAGCATTTCTTGCGAGCGTCTGGCTGATGCAGCGGAAGAAAACGCTACACGCGCTGCTTGCCGTTTCTTTAGGGGCAGTGACTTATACATTTGAACATACAGGCTTTATTATGCTTTCTGTCCTTGTATTTCTCATTCTTCTTGCAGTATTTATGCAGATCAAAAGGGAAAAAGTAATCCTTCCTTTTGCAGTTGGATTTGCGACAATGTTGCCGCGTATTTTCTTCTATTCATTGAACGGACCAATAACTTCCTACGAGTGGCTGCTCATTGTTGTAGAAAGTGTGCTTGGTGCCGTGCTTGTACTTATCTTTATGCAAAGCATTCCTTTATTATCACCAAAACGCTATAAACCAACGTTAAGAAATGAAGAAATCGTCTGTATGATTATTTTAATTGCCTCGATTTTAACCGGTACGATAGGTTGGGTCATTTACGGTGCTGCGGTGGAGCAAATTTTTGCCCGTTATTTTGTTTTGGTCTTTGCTTTTGTTGGCGGGGCGGCAATCGGTTCAACAGTGGGGGTCGTTGTCGGACTGATTTTATCCCTTGCCAACGTGGCAAACCTATTCCAGATGAGCTTGCTCGCTTTCTCCGGATTATTAGGAGGGTTATTAAAAGAAGGAAGGAAGTTTGGTGTTGCGGCCGGTTTATTGGTCGGGACATTACTCATCGTCATCTACGGAGAAAGTTTTACATTGGTGAATTCCTTAACCGAATCTTTTATTGCTATCTTCCTCTTCTTTATTACACCGGCGAGCTGGTTTTCGAGTATTTCCCGCTACATACCAGGCACAGAGGAACATGCACGGGAACAGCAGCAATATTCACAAAAGGTACGGGATGTGACGGCGAATCGGGTGAAACAGTTTTCTGGTGTGTTTGATGCGCTCGCCCGCAGTTTCGCTGTGGTGGAAAGTGATTCATCCAGTCATGCAGCTAAGAAACGGGATACGGATCAATTCCTAAGCCAGGTGACGGAAAGGACATGCCAGAGCTGCTTCATGAAAGAACGCTGCTGGCAGAAGGACTTTGATAAAACGTATCAGCTCATGGAGGGAATGAAGGAAGCTTATGCGAGTAATCAGGAGCCGAGTTTGAAAATAAGGAAGGAGTTTGAGAACCATTGTGTCAAGTCGAAATCAACACTTGAAGTGATGAAGGAAGAGATGACCTATTACATGGCAAACCACCATCTGAGACGTCAGGTTCAGGAGAGCAAGCGAATTGTGGCAGATCAATTATTCGGTGTTTCGGAAGTAATGGATGATTTTGCCAATGAGATTTTAAAAGAAAGGGAGCATCACGAAAAACAAGAAATGCAAATCATTGAAGCGTTAAAAGGACTTGGGATTGAACTGGAAAAGCTCGATATCTATCAGCTGAACAAAGGGAATGTCGATATTGAGATGATGGTCTCCTTCTATGATTATCACGGCGAAGGGGAAAAGCTCATCGCCCCTGTATTAACGGATATTTTAGGAGAGATGATTGTTGTAAAAGAGGAAGAAATCTCCCCGTTTCCAAATGGCTATAGTTACCTGTCCTTCGGGTCGGCAAAAGAATATGTTGTGGAAACAGGAGCGGCCAATGCGGCAAAAGGCGGCGGCTTCATTTCCGGTGATAGCTTTAAAACGATGGAGCTCGGTGAAGGAAAATATGCGATGGCGATTAGTGACGGGATGGGGAATGGTAGACGAGCCCAAGAGGAGAGTGAAGAAACGCTGCGGCTTCTTCAGCAAATTTTACAAATCGGTATCCCGGAAAAGGTGGCGATTAAATCAATTAATTCGATTTTAGCACTACGCACGACCGATGAAATGTTCGCTACGTTGGATCTTGCTGTCATTGATTTGAATCATGCGATGGTGAAATTCCTTAAAGTGAGTGCTGCACCAAGTTTTGTGAAACGGGGGGATGAAATAGTAAAGATTGAAGCAGGCAACCTGCCGATGGGGATCCTACATGATGTCGATATTGATATTGTTAGTGACCAGCTCATCTCCGGAGATCTTTTAATTATGATAAGTGATGGGGTGTTCGATGGGCCCCGACATGTGGAAAATACGGACCTTTGGCTGAAGCGGACACTAAAAGAAATGAAAACGGAGGATCCACAGGAAATTGCTGATCTTTTACTGGAGGAGGTGATCCGTACAAAATCAGGAGAAATTGATGATGATATGACCGTCCTCGTTGCGAAGATTAACAAGAATCAACCGAAATGGGCATCCGTTCCGATCTATCCAAATAAAGCTCTGGGCTGAGTATATCCTCCCCGTTTTCTGGTGATGCTAATAAAACTAGGAACGGGAGGGTAATATAATAATGAAAAAAGGAACATTAAGGCAAATTTTATTATTAACAGATGGCTGTTCGAACCAAGGGGAGGATCCGGCAGCAACAGCGGCTCTAGCATTTGAGCAGGGAATCGCTGTGAATGTTATCGGTATCCTTGATCATGATGAGAGTGAAGAGAGTCATGGTCTGACGGAAGTGGAAGAGATCGCTCTGTCAGGGGGCGGAGTAAGTCAACTTGTTTATAGTGAAGCATTATCTCAGACGGTCCAAATGGTGACAAAGCAGGCGATGAACGAGACATTACAAGGATTCGTCAATCAGGAATTGAAACAAATTCTTGGAAAAGACCAAAGCCTCGAAGATATCGAACCAGAAAAACGCGGTGAAATTGTGGAAGTAGTCGAAGAACTGGGTGAAACTACTGATCTTGAAGTATTAATTTTACTAGATACGAGCGCAAGTATGCATCATAAACTGCAGATGGTGAAAGAGGCCTTGATCGATCTCTCGATTAGTCTCAATGCCCGGACAGGAAAAAACCGCTTTGCCATCTATAGCTTCCCAGGGAAAAGGAAGAATATCCAAAAGGTGCTTGATTGGACACCGAAGCTTGATTCGATTTCTTCGGTATTTCCGAAGATCACGAGTGGTGGAATCACCCCAACAGGACCTGCTCTTCGGGAAGCCATTTATCAGTTCGGTAAAAAGAGCTTATTAAGGAGTTTCCGTCATGGCGATGAACCGGGATTGGAAGAAACAGGTTACTAGCATACCCCCTGGGACTCTTATCCAAGGGAAATTTAAAGGAAATAATTATATGATGAAGCGGAAGCTCGGTGAAGGGGCAATAGGAACGGTTTACCTTTGTCAGCACGGGAATCAGACAGCCGCACTCAAAATAAGTGAAAAGCAAACATCGATGACCCTGGAGGTCAATGTGTTGAAAGCATTAAAGCAGGTCCGAGGGAATCTTCTAGGGCCTGCTTTATTAGATGTGGATGATTGGCTTGCACCGAACGGACGAACATATACATTTTACGTGATGGAATATGTGCAGGGTGAAAGTGTGCAGCAGTTTTTCAGGAAAAATGGTGCAAGCTGGCTAGGCTTGTTTATGGTCCAGTTGCTGGAGGACTTGGAAAAACTTCATGAAGCGGGCTGGGTATTTGGAGATTTAAAGACCGATAACCTTTTAATTAGCCAAGCGCCTCCGCGAATTCGTTGGATCGATGTTGGAGGAGTGACGCAAATCGGACGTGCTATTAAAGAATATACGGAGTTTTATGATCGGGGGTATTGGGGTCTTGGATCCCGGCGGGCGGAACCAAGCTATGATTTATTCGCACTTGCAATCATCTTCCTCGAAATTTTTTATCCACAGCGATTCTCACGACCAGAGACTAGGCGGGCAAGTTTTTTATTTAAAAAAATAGACAGGGAGAAAGCATTACAACCGTATGCACCGGTATTGAAGAAAGCCATTACCGGAACATACACGTCAAGCAACCAAATGAAGCGTGAAGTAAAACAGATTATCTTTTCCCGAAAAAATCAGAGCAAACGTGAAACAGGGAAAATAGGCTTATTGGAGGCTATGTGGATTTTCCTATTCAGTATCCTTTCGATCCTCACTTCATTGTGCTTTTAGAGGGGAAGAAAACTATGATAATATAAGAACAGTATATACGATGGACGGAGAGACAAAATGGAAAAAGCAGTACGTTCTTTTATAAAAAAACATCAGCTTCTACATAAGGGAGCACGAGTACTTGTCGGCGTCTCGGGTGGTCCGGATTCCGTGGGCTTATTGCATTTGTTGGTGAAATGGAGAAAGAGTTGGGAATTGGATATACATGCCCTTTCCCTTAATCACCAGCTACGGGGAGAAGAAGCGGAAGCAGATTTCACTTATGTAAAAAATATGTGCGAGAGCTGGGGTATTCCGTTTCATGGCGCTAGCTTTGATGTGCAGGCATTCGCGGATAAGGAGGGGCTTAGTACGGAGGTTGCTGCAAGAGAAATTCGGTATAAATTTTTTAAAGAGAAGATGAATGCACTGGAAGCGGATTATCTCGCTCTTGGTCATCATGGCGACGATCAGGTAGAAACACTTGTGATGAAGCTTGTCCGAACAGCATCCTCTCAAGCCTTTCAAGGAATTCCCGTTACACGGCCATTTGGAAAAGGTATGATTATCCGGCCGCTCCTTGCTGTCACAAAGGGAGCAATCGAGTCCTATTGTGCGGAGAACGGAATCCAGCCGCGAATTGACGCAACGAATTTTGAGCGTACTTTTACAAGAAATTATTACCGCCATCAAGTCGTCCCGCTGTTGAAGGACCGGAATGCGAACATAGCAAGAACAGCCCAGCATTTAAGTGCGACGCTTGCGGAAGATGAAGCATTTCTGCAAAAGGAAGCAAAAAGTGCGGTTCAAGAAGTGGTCATTTTTGAAAAAGAAAAGCAGCAGGCAACACTTGAAATTAATTTGTTTAAAAAGTACGACCAATCTTTACAAAGACGTGCCTTTCATCTAATATTGAACTATCTGTACGAAACATTACCTAATCAACTTTCGTATGAACATGAGGAACAATTTCTCACCCTCATCAGAAGCCCCATGGGAAACGCAACACTTGATTTTCCACTAGGCTTGAAGCTGAACCGGGCATATAACAAACTGACTTTTTACTTCGAAGCAAACAATCCTGGGCAACAATTCTTTCATTTAACCTTAAGGGTCCCCGGCAAAACCAATTTGCCGGATGGATCCGTACTAACAGCTACATATACAGTTACACGCGATAAAGCTACCCCTTACTCGCTCTACATTCCCGTGGAGAAGGTCACGTTTCCTCTTCATGTGAGAACACGTAAAGATGGAGACCGGATGAGCTGGAAAGGACTTCGCGGCTCAAAGAAGCTAAAAAGTGTCTTTATCGATGCAAAAGTCCCCCTCCATAAGCGAGCGTCATGGCCCATCGTTGTGGATGATGAAGATCACATTCTCTGGTTAATTGGATTAAAAAAAAGTAAACAAACAGAAGAAGATGGGAAGCAGTTTGTAAATATTCAATTTGATAAAGGCAATCAGTAGGAGGATAAGAATGCTAAAGGACAGTATGCATAAGGATATAGAGGATATTCTAATTACAGAAGAAGAAATACAGGCAAAATGTAAAGAAGTCGGAGTACAGCTTTCCAAAGAATACGATGGCAAATTTCCGCTTGCAATCGGTGTATTAAAAGGTGCTCTACCCTTTATGTCAGATCTCGTCCGTCACATGGACATTCATGTTGAACTCGATTTTATGGATGTGTCGAGCTATGGTAGCGGGACGAAATCAAGCGGGGAAGTAAAGATCGTAAAGGACTTGGATACGAAAGTAGAGGGGCGCGACCTGCTTATTATTGAGGATATTATTGACAGTGGACTGACGCTTAGTTATTTAGTCGACCTCTTCAAGTACCGGAAAGCGAACTCTATTAAAATTGTAACCTTGCTGAATAAGCCGTCGGGGCGTACCGCTGCAATATCTGCAGACCTGGTAGGGTTTGAAGTGCCGGATGCATTCGTCGTCGGTTATGGCTTGGATTATGATCAACGTTACCGCAACCTTCCGTATATCGGGGTGTTAAAGGAAGAGATTTATCAGGAAAAATAGTCCTGAAAAATAAAAAAGCATGATAAAGCTAAATTAGTTGTATAATGACTTTTTCATATGGTACTATGTAATATAGTTTTTCCCGGTATGGGAGGAGGTTGGCAATGAGTCAGATATTTCGTAATGTGTTCTTTTGGGTCCTGATATTCTTCGTCATTATCGGCGTAATCGGCATCATAAATGGCCCAGGAGAAGAAAGTGAACAATATGATGTGGAGCAATTTATAAGTGCTTTAAATAATGGTGAAATAAAAGAATTGACACTGCAGCCGGCAAATGGAATCGTCCGTTTCACCGGTATATTGAATGATGGTGACCAATCTTTTGTTGCCCAAGTACCAGACAATACAGATGTAATCGCTGAAATTACAACACTAGCAAGAGATCAAAGTATATTAACTGCAGAGGAAGAAGAACGACCAAGTCCATGGATGACATTCCTTACGACTTTAGTTCCCTTCTTATTAATAGGTCTATTTTTCTTATTCATTCTTAGTCAAGCACAAGGTGGCGGCGGTGGTGGCCGTGTCATGAACTTCGGGAAAAGTAAGGCTAAGATGGTTACTGGCGATAAAGAAAAAGTGCGTTTCAAAGACGTAGCCGGTGCGGATGAGGAAAAACAGGAACTTGTAGAAGTTGTCGAATTCCTGAAAGATCCGCGTAAGTTTACAGCAGTTGGTGCACGAATTCCGAAAGGGGTACTTTTAGTAGGACCACCTGGAACAGGTAAAACATTACTAGCCCGTGCTGTTGCGGGAGAAGCTGGAACACCGTTCTTCTCCATCAGTGGTTCGGATTTCGTTGAGATGTTTGTAGGGGTCGGTGCATCCCGTGTACGTGATTTATTTGAAAATGCGAAGAAAAATGCGCCATGTATTATCTTTATTGATGAAATTGATGCAGTCGGACGTCAACGCGGTACAGGTCTTGGTGGCGGACACGATGAACGTGAACAAACATTGAACCAGTTGCTTGTTGAAATGGATGGATTCAATGCGAACGAAGGTATCATCATTATCGCTGCTACAAACCGTGCAGACATTCTTGACCCTGCCTTGCTGCGTCCAGGTCGTTTTGACCGTCAGATCATGGTGGATCGTCCAGATGTTAAAGGACGGGAAGCGGTACTGAAGGTTCACGCACGTAATAAACCATTGGATAGTACTGTTGATTTGCAAGTAATTGCCCAGCGCACTCCAGGATTCTCTGGTGCAGATCTTGAGAACCTGTTGAACGAAGCAGCGCTCGTTGCTGCAAGGGATAACCGAAAAGCAATATCCTCACTTGATGTCGATGAAGCGACAGACCGAGTGATTGCCGGAGTTGCGAAGAAGAGTCGCGTAATTTCGGAAAAAGAAAGAAATATTGTTGCCTATCATGAAAGTGGCCACACCGTAATCGGAATGGTCCTGGATGATGCGGACGTCGTACACAAAGTAACGATTGTACCCCGAGGTCAAGCGGGCGGTTATGCGGTCATGCTTCCGAGAGAAGACCGTTACTTCATGACGAAGCCGGAACTGTTTGATAAGATTACCGGTCTGCTTGGTGGACGTGTCGCCGAGGAAATCATCTTTGGCGAAGTGAGTACGGGAGCACATAATGACTTCCAGCGTGCAACAAGCATTGCTCATAAGATGATTACTGAATACGGGATGAGTGATGAAATCGGTCCATTGCAGTTCTCCAGTGGAGATGGCGGCAATGTATTCCTTGGTCGTGATTTGCAGAATAACCAAACATACAGTGAAAAAATCGCTTATGAAATTGATAAGGAAATGCAGAACTTCATTAATTATTGTTACGACCGTGCGAAGAAAATCCTTACCGAGCACCGTGAGCAGTTAGAGTTAATCGCTCAGACGCTTCTCGACGTTGAAACACTTGAACGCCGTCAGATCGAATCCCTTTTCCATAAAGGTGTCATGCCAGAGCCGTTGGAAGCTATCGTGGAAGATGACGATGTGAAGGTAACTATTCATTCTAAAGAAGAGGAAGACGACACAGAACAAGTCGGTAAGTCTTTTGAAGAAGTGAAAAAAGAAGTCGAAGAGAAAAAGCAAGAAGAGCATGAAGATGAAGCTAAAGACGACTCTAATAATAAGTGGCATATCAATGACCCGATCATGGGTGAAAAACCAACAACTCCAGCAGATGAAGATGACAATAATAATAAAGATAAATAATGAATCAAGAAAGCAGCCATGCTAAGACCGTGGCTGCTTTCTTTACTTGGTGCAAAGGGAACTATAAACTAAAAATACTGTGAACAACTTTAATTCCTAGCGTTAGCCACGTCCGCTCTGCGCCCAGCAACTATCAAACTTCACACTCCTCCAATCGATAAAGAAGACTTGTTGATTGGCTTCAGCCAGAGGCTTAGTCGCACTTATACCCTTGTGGTGAAAGTCAACATCGGCTCCTTACGTCACCGTGTTTCCTTTATCTCCCTTCCGGAGTGCTCCAGTTTGTACCTTGCTAAACGGACGCTTACGCCTTTGTTCTGATTTTCTTTTTTGCTGTGACCTATGCTATATTTAAACTTAGAAAAATAGGAAGGTTTGATTGTTATGTTATTTGTTCTGGATGTGGGGAATACAAATACCGTTTTAGGGGTTTTTGAAGGGGACAACCTATTGTATGAATGGCGAATTAAAACCGACCGCCATAAGACGGAAGACGAATTTGGCGTGCTCATCCATTCCTTGTTCGACTATAAAGGAATTACATTCGCTGATATAAGCGGAGTCGTCATTTCCTCCGTTGTACCACCCATTATGTACGCACTGGAAAAAATGAGCCGGGATTATTTCGCGATTGAACCAGTCGTTGTAGGGAAACAGGATATTTCCAAATATATTAAAATGAGTTACCCTAATCCAAAGGAAGTCGGGGCAGACCGGATTGTGAATGCTGTGAGTGCGATTGAGCATTACGGAGCACCGGTAATCGTCATTGACTTTGGTACAGCGACGACTTTTTGTTACATCGATGAAAATAGTTCTTACCATGGTGGAATCATCTCGCCTGGAGTTAATATTTCCATGGAGGCATTATATAGTAAAGCGTCCAAGTTACCAAAGATTGAAATCAAAGGAACGAAAAAAATTATTGGGTCGTCAACAGTTGAAGCGATGCAATCTGGAATTTATTACGGGTATGTATCCTTGGTAGATGGTATAATTGGCAAAATAAAAGAAGATATCAACCAGGATGTTCAGGTGATTGCTACTGGAGGAATCTCTGGCCTAATCGGTAAAGGTTCGCGAACAATTGATGTCGTGGATCGCCATCTGACTTTAAAAGGATTGTGCATTATTTATCGCAGGCTAAAAGATTTTCATTAAAGGAGATATAGACATGAAAGATTATTTAATTAAGACAACTGCTTATAACGGGAGAATCCGTGCATATGCAGCAACATCCACTGCGACGGTGGAAGAAGCAAGGAGAAGACAGGATACATGGGCAACTGCCTCTGCTGCATTAGGTCGAACGTTGACGATTGCTGGTATGATGGGTGCCATGTTAAAGGGTGAGGACTCCAATACAATTAAAATTGAAGGTGGCGGCCCGCTTGGAGCGATTGTAGTTGATACAAATGCAAAAGGACATGTACGCGGCTATGTATCGAATCCTCATGTAGACTTTGAGTTAAATGAAAAAGGAAAGTTAGATGTAGCGCGTGCTGTAGGAACGTCAGGTAACTTGAGTGTTGTGAAAGACTTAGGACTCAGAGATTATTTCACAGGTGAGGTTCCAATTGTTTCGGGTGAAATCAGCGAGGATTTTACGTACTATTTTGCGACCTCAGAACAAGTACCATCAGCAGTTGGCGCAGGAGTGTTAGTGAACCCGGACCATACGATTTTAGCGGCCGGCGGATTTATCGTGCAAGTAATGCCTGGTGCGGATGAAGAAGTAATTGAACGGTTAGAGGAGCAGATACAAGCTTTCCCGCCAATATCCAAGTTAATTGAAGAAGGATATACACCAGAGCAGCTTTTAGGAAAGTTATTTGAAGGGGAAGAATTTACGATTCATGAAAAAATGCCTCTAGAATTCCGTTGTCGCTGTTCGAGAGAAAGAATTGCTAATGCAATAAGCGGTCTTGGCAACGAGGAAATTGATGCAATGATCCAAGAAGACGGCGGAGCAAGTGCGACTTGTCATTTCTGTAATGAGAAATATGAGTTCACACCAGAAGAGTTGGAAGAATTGAAACAATAAACGAGGGAGTAAGAAAATCGTATGTCAAGAAAATTACTATGGGGGATTATCACTGTCCTCCTTATTACAAACATAGCCACCCTCCTGTTCATGAGTCAGAATGATGATGTCATTGTGAGTGAAGACGGCGAAGAAAAGGCAATCAGAAGTAATGAACCCGTTGCAACGATTGATGGAGAAGATGTAACGTATGCTGATTGGATGACCGTTCTTCGTGAAAACCACGGAGAAAAGGCGTTACAATCCCTAATTGATCGCCATCTTGTCTCTAAATTGGCAGAAGAGAAGAATATTGAAATCAGTGAGAAGGTTATTGAAAGAGAACTTGCTTATTTAACATCCATGCAAGGCCCACTTGAAGAAGAAGAGCTGGCAAGAGCGGAAGAAAAATGGAGAGAAGAAGTTATTTATCGCTACCAACTCGAATTTTTACTGACAGAAGATGTCCCCATCCCGGAAGCTGAAGTAGAAGAGTATTATAACGTGTATAAAAATCAATATGATTTCAGCCCCGCCATGCAACTATCCCATATTCTTGTGTCTGATATGGAAACAGCGGAAAGAATCTATGGGGAGCTTGAACAAGGAGCAAACTTTGAACAGCTGGCAAGGGAAAATTCCATAGATGATGAAACGAAAAACAGTGGAGGTTACCTGGGATTCATTAATACGAGCAGTCAGTTTTTCCCTGACGGTTATGAAGAGATTGCAAATGAGATAGGAGAACATTCTTATAGCACGCCGTTTGCAGCAGGTAACGGAGTCGCTATTATTTATTTACATCAAGCGCTCCCGGAAATTGAGTTCAGCTATGAAGAAATTAAACCATATGTGGAAAACGAACTTGCTTTGCATGAAAAGAATATCTCACTTCAAGCAACACCATTATGGGAAGAACATGAAATAGACTGGCTCTACGGCAACTAAACAAAACGTTGGTACAGCACGCAAAAAATTGCTACTTCCATAAATTCCATAAATCAGTCTGTTAAAACAGTTGACAAATCAGTTAATTAAACATACATTATAATTAACAATTCATATAAAAATGCTAGGAATTAGGAGTGATCACATGCGCGTGGCAAATGATATTACCAAGTTAATCGGGGCAACACCAATTGTGAAATTAAACAATCTGACAGATGAAGACTCAGCTGACGTTTATGTAAAACTTGAATTCATGAACCCAGGGAGTTCGGTAAAAGACCGGATTGCTGTATCCATGATTGAAGCAGCGGAAAAGTCGGGGGATTTAAAGCAAGGAGATACAATTATCGAGCCAACTAGCGGAAATACAGGAATTGGACTTGCGATGGTGGCTGCGGCTAGAGGGTATAAAGCAATTCTTGTTATGCCAGACACGATGAGTCAAGAGCGCCGCAATTTATTACGTGCGTATGGTGCGGAACTTGTTCTTACACCAGGAGCAGATGGAATGAAGGGTGCCATTAGCAAAGCGAATGAACTAAAAGACAAGCATGGATATTTTATGCCGCAACAGTTCGATAACCCAGCGAATCCAGAAGTCCACGAGGCAACTACAGGAAAAGAAATCGTCGATCAAATGACAGATGGCCTTGATGCATTCATTTCTGGAATTGGAACCGGTGGAACAATTACAGGTGCGGGTAAAGTATTGAAAGCTCATTTTGAAGGAGTACAATTATTCGCTGTAGAACCAAAAGATTCTCCGGTTTTATCTGGTGGTTCTCCGTCCCCGCATAAAATTCAAGGAATTGGGGCGGGCTTTGTACCGAAAGTGCTCGACACAGAGCTTTACGATGGCGTCATTCAAATTGAGAACGACGAAGCATTTGAAGTATCTCGTAAACTTGCAACAACAAACGGTATTCTTGGCGGAATTTCTTCCGGAGCGGCAGTGGCGGCAGCTCTTAAAGTTGCTAAAAAGTTAGGCAAAGGAAAGAAAGTGTTAGCCATTTTACCAGATAACGGGGAACGTTATTTATCAACTGCCCTATATCAATTTGATGAAGAATAAGAAGCTTGATATATAGAGGATTAGCGGATCGCATCTGCTAATCCTTTTTGTTTGTGGAAAGATAAGTATAAATCCTCTCTTCCTGCATAAGTGCAGCTAAAACATTTGCAAAAAAGGCTTGGTGAAAGCTAAATCTTCCAAGGTAATAATAAACAGGTGCCTGTATTTTAGGAATATGATAGGATAAAGGAATAAAGTGACGATGAGGAGAAAGAAATAAACATGATTTTAAAAACAAGATCGAAACAGTTACATTTGCTAGAGCGAACGCATATTATGGGGATTCTAAACGTAACCCCTGATTCCTTCTCCGACGGTGGCAGCTATACTACAATAGAAAAAGCTGTTGCACAAGCAGTCCGAATGGTTGAAGAAGGTGCAGATATTATCGATGTCGGCGGTGAATCAACACGTCCCGGACACACCCCCATTACGAGTGAGGAAGAGATTTCGCGGATTGTTCCAGTCATTCAATCCATTAAGACGAAAGTGCAGGTGCCAATATCAGTAGATACGTTTAAAGCAGATACAGCTGAAGCGGCAATTGAAGCTGGAGCGGATATTATTAATGATATCTGGGGAGCAAAGAAGAACCCTGAGATTGCAAAAGTAGTAGCGAAGCATCAAGTTCCGATCATATTGATGCACAATCGCACAAATGAAAATTACAATGATTTGATGGAAGACATGCTGGAGGACTTAAGAGAAAGCATTGCCATTGTAAAAGCTGCGGGTGTTCCTGATGAACATATAATTATTGATCCTGGAATTGGGTTTGCCAAGTCACGGGAAGATGATTTACGAGTCATGCAACAGCTGGAAAGACTGCAAGAACTTGCTTATCCTCTGTTACTCGCAACATCAAGGAAGCGAATGATCGGTCATATCCTTGACGTTCCGTCGGCTGAAAGAGATATTGGCACTGGAGCTACAACTTGCCTCGGGATTGTTAAAGGTGCTCATATGGTGCGGGTCCATAATGTCAAAGTAAATGCGGAACTTGCGAAGATGACAGACGCGATGCTTGGAAAAGGAGCATATCATGGATAAAATAATTTTGAAACAATTACAGTTCTACGGCTATCACGGCTTATTTCCTGAAGAGCGTAAACTTGGTCAGCGTTTTACAGTTGATCTTGAACTCTTCCTTGATTTATATCAGGCGGGTACAACAGATGCGATGGAGGATTCGGTCCATTATGGAGAAGTATTTGAAGTCGTTCAAAGCATTGTCGAAGGAGAACCGAAGAATCTGATTGAAGCAGTTGCTGAAACAATTGCGGCCAGACTCCTCGGAAATTTCCAATTGCTTTCTGCCTGCCGCGTACAGGTCACTAAACCGAACCCGCCAATTAATGGACAGTATCATTCTGTTGCCGTAGAAATTTATAGGGAGAAAAAAGAATGAATAAAGCGTATATTGCACTAGGGACAAATATCGAACCGCGAGACTTTTACTTGAGTGAAGCATTGAATTTGCTGGAAGCACATGAATCAATTGCTATTCAACAGCGTTCATCGATTTATGAAACCGATCCGGTAGGGTTTTTGGACCAAGCTGATTTTTTAAATATGGTGATAGAAATTCAAACCTTGCTTGACCCGCTTGAATTATTGGATACGACTCAAGGAATAGAAGAGAAATTAGGCCGAACTCGCGATATTCGTTTTGGTCCGCGGACAATTGACCTTGACATTTTGCTCTATAATCAAGAAAATAGTACAGAAGACCGTTTAACATTGCCGCATCCGCGTATGTGTGAACGTGCTTTTGTGCTCGTTCCGCTTGCAGAAATTGCAAGTAATGAAATACTGCCGGACATAGGTAAAGCAGTTCGGGAACAACTTGCAGAACTCCCGCAGAAAGAACTGGATACAGTAAGGAAAAAATAATTCAAAGAAAAGGCTCTGCCGGTGTTTACTGGTAGGTTTTTCTTTGTTGTGGTACGCTTAAATAAAATTCCAGGATAATTCATTTTTACATATATCAAAGACAGGAGTGATTGATGGTGTCAGAAGAACTTACAGAGCAAATGCAGGTGCGAAGAGATAAGTTGAAAGATTTACGGGAACAGGGAATCGATCCGTTTGGCGATAAGTTTGAAAGAAACCATTTTGCCGCAGACTTAATTAAAGATTATGATATTTTTTCTAAAGAAGAATTAGCAGAAAAGGCTATTCCAGTAGTTGTTGCAGGTCGGATTATGACAAAACGAGGCAAAGGGAAAGCTAGTTTCACCCATATTCAAGACATGAGCGGTCAAATCCAAATCTATGTACGTAAAGATGAGGTTGGCGATGATGTTTATGAAATGTTTAAAACGCTTGACCTCGGAGATGTTATTGGAGTATCCGGTAAGATGTTTAAAACAAACACCGGAGAACTTTCCGTCCAAGCAGAAGAACTACAATTAATGACGAAAGCTTTACGTCCGTTACCGGAGAAGTATCATGGGCTGAAAGATGTGGAGCAACGTTATCGTCAACGCTACTTGGATTTAATCACGAATCTTGAAAGTCGTGAAACTTTCATTCAGCGCAGTAAAATCATTCAAGCGATGAGACAGTATTTGAATCAACAAGGGTTTCTTGAAGTTGAAACGCCAATGATGCACAGCATTCCTGGCGGAGCGGCAGCACGTCCATTTATTACCCATCATAATGCGCTAGACATTGATCTTTTCATGCGAATTGCTATCGAATTACATTTAAAACGTCTCGTTGTTGGTGGGATGGAAAAGGTATATGAAATTGGACGAGTCTTCCGTAATGAAGGAGTATCGACCCGTCACAATCCTGAGTTTACAATGATTGAGCTTTACGAGGCATATGCAGATTATAAAGATATCATGCGACTCACGGAAAATATGATAGCTCATATTGCACTTGAAGTGCTTGGATCGACAGAAATCTCATATGGTGACTACACAATCGAATTGAAGCCAGAATGGAAGAGACTCCATATGGCTGATGCTGTAAAAGAAGTAACCGGTGTAGACTTCTGGCAGCAACTTTCTGATGATGAAGCACGTGCATTAGCGGAAGAACATAATGTAAAAATTACCGAAAGTATGACATTTGGACATGTTTTAAATGAATTCTTCGAGCAAAAAGTGGAAGATACACTTATTCAGCCTACATTTATATATGGTCACCCAGTAGAAGTCTCTCCTTTAGCGAAGACAAATAAAGAAGATTCCCGCTTCACGGATCGCTTTGAATTATTCATTGTAGGTCGTGAACATGCGAACGCCTTTAGTGAGCTGAACGATCCGATGGAACAACGTAAACGATTCGAAGCTCAGGTGGCTGAAAGAGATGCAGGAAATGATGAAGCTCATTTAATGGATGAAGATTTTATTGAAGCATTGGAATATGGGTTGCCGCCAACCGGAGGGCTCGGAATCGGGATTGATCGTTTAGTAATGTTACTAACAAACGCACCTTCCATCCGCGACGTCTTATTATTCCCGCAAATGCGTACAAAATAAATATTAAAAAACAATATCCAGTTTATTTTTATAGTAAGCTGGATATTTTATTTTGTAAGCCTATAATAGGAAGAAATTAATTCCAATACTTTTTTTAAAAAATAACCTTGCATTTAAAACTCAAACATGGTACATTTATATTCGTTGCCAAAACAACCGCAACAAAACAATTGAAAACAACGAAAAAGATTAAAAAAGTTGTTGACATTACTTTTTGAACGTGCTATATTAGAAAAGTCGCCGTTAAGAAACGGCAAACAAAATTTGCTCTTTGAAAACTGAACAAAACAACCAGTATGAAAAAGAGGTAAGAAGTAAAACGTTGGATTGATCTAACGAAAGCTTTTTATCCCTGAATCAATTTTTGAAGCTAAGAATAGATGACG
>NZ_JAKNRA010000019.1:0-41574 GCF_022213125.1 Oceanobacillus alkalisoli
AGTTCACCGCCAAAAACTCCAAAAAAATAAATAACGATGATAAATTTCTATCAAAAAAGAATCCAAGCCGCATTTTAATGACTTGGATTCTTTTTTTATTATTTTTGGCTAGTTATGTCCCAGCCTCCTTTTTTTCTTTATGGATTTTATGATTAAATTGTTGGTATTACTCATTACACGAAAGGATCACGAACTTTTCGGACTGCATAGGTTAAGTATTTCAGGATTAAGAAAGCAACGAAAATCATGCTTACAGTATATTTTTTTCTTTTTTTAGGTTAAGATAGTTTAGTGAAAGCTTATGATTGCAATGTTTATGTTTACATTTACAAACATTTGTTCTAAGATTAATGTATGATAAAGAAAAAGTTTAGCAGGGAATAAAGCAGTGAATGGGTTCAGGTGGAAAGGGGAAAATCAAAATTGGCTAATCAAGCAAATCGATATAGCGATGATTCCATCCAAGTGTTAGAAGGACTAGACGCGGTCAGGAAAAGGCCGGGAATGTATATTGGGAGTACCGATGAAAGAGGTCTCCATCATCTCGTTTTTGAAATCGTTGATAACGCGGTAGATGAAGCGTTGTCTGGTTATGGAAATGAAATCAACGTGACGATACATAAAGATAATAGTATTTCTGTTACAGATAAAGGAAGAGGAATTCCAACGGGGATGCATGCAACGGGGGTTTCAACGGTAGAGGTCATCTTTACTGTCCTTCATGCAGGCGGAAAGTTTGGTCAAGGTGGCTACAAGACGAGCGGTGGACTCCATGGTGTAGGTGCATCTGTTGTGAATGCTCTTTCCGAATGGATGGAAATAACTATTTTCCGGGATGGTTACACCTATTTTCAGCGATTCGAAAATGGCGGTAAACCAGCCGGTACGCTGAAAAAAGGGAAACCAACGAGAAAAACAGGGACAATTATTCATTTTAAACCGGATGAAACAATTTTTACCTCAACCGTATATGATTATGAAACAATCTCTGAAAGACTGCGTGAGTCAGCATTCTTATTAAAAAATCTGCAAATTGAACTGGAAGATAAACGATCGGAGACGAAGGATGTTTTTCAGTATCCGGATGGATTAAAGTCATTCGTCGATTATCTGAATGAAGAGAAGGATGTTCTCCATTCTGTTGCTTTTTTTGAAGGAGAACATAACGGGATTGAAGTGGAATTTGCATTTCAATTTAATGACGGGTACGCAGAAAGCATGCTATCCTTTGTCAACCATGTACGCACGAAAGACGGAGGAACCCATGAATTTGGAGCAAGGAGCGCAATTACAAGAACAATCAATGAATACGCAAGAAGAACTTCTATTTTAAAAGAAAAAGATAAAAATCTAGAGGGAACGGATGTAAGAGAAGGGTTGACTGCAATTGTTTCCGTGCGGATCCCGGAAGATTTGCTGCAGTTTGAAGGACAGACGAAAGCGAAACTCGGTACTCCAGAAGCCCGTTCAGCAGTTGATGCTGTCCTATCGGAACAAATGGCATATTTCCTCGAAGAAAATGCGGACACCTCAAAACTTCTGATCAATAAATCCATTAAAGCGAAAGAAGCGAGAGAAGCTGCACGAAAAGCTCGAGAAGAAGCCCGCTCGGGAAAGAAGCGCAAAAGAAAAGATGCACTTCTAAGCGGGAAATTAACTCCAGCCCAATCCAGAAACCCGAAGAAAAACGAATTATACCTTGTGGAGGGGGACTCTGCAGGCGGATCGGCTAAGCAAGGAAGAGATCGTAAATTCCAAGCAGTTTTACCGTTAAGAGGGAAAGTCATCAATACGGAAAAGGCCAAGCTTGAAGATGTGTTTAAAAATGAAGAAATCGCAACAATCGTCCATACTATTGGTGCTGGAGTCGGCGGTGACTTCGACTTGGAAGATGTCCAGTATGATAAAATCATTATTATGACCGATGCGGATACAGACGGAGCTCATATTCAAGTGCTCCTCTTGACATTTTTCTACCGCTATATGAGAAATCTGATTGAAGCTGGTAAAGTATTTATTGCACTCCCGCCATTATTTAAGATTTCAAAAGGTAAAGGTAAAAACGAGCAAATCATTTATGCGTGGGAAGAAGATGAAATGAAAGATGCGATAGATAAATTTAAAAACGGTTATATCATTCAGCGTTATAAAGGTCTTGGTGAGATGAACGCCGACCAATTATGGGAAACGACGATGAACCCGGAAACACGAACACTAATACGAGTAACAATTGAAGACATTGCCCGTGCCGAAAGAAGAATCACAACCTTAATGGGCGATAAAGTGGAACCACGTCGAAATTGGATTGAATCGAACGTAAAATTTGGCTTGGACGAAGAAACCAATATTATTGAAAATGAAAAAATAAGAAAAGAATAATCATTATTTATTCGTGTTTAGTTAGGAAGCAATGTCTCTAAGAATCCAGGAGGGGGATATTAACGGATGCAACCAGAAAAATTTCTAGATCTATCCCTTGAAGAAGTGATTGGCGACCGCTTCGGAAGGTATAGTAAATATATTATTCAAGATCGGGCCCTGCCAGATGCCCGGGACGGATTAAAGCCAGTTCAAAGAAGAATATTATATGCCATGCATATGGAGAAGAATACATTCGATAAGGGCTTTCGAAAAGCCGCCAAAACCGTTGGAACTGTTATCGGTAACTACCATCCCCACGGGGATACTTCCGTTTATGAGGCGATGGTCCGTTTAAGTCAGGACTGGAAGCTGCAAAAGGAATTAATTGAAATGCACGGAAATAACGGAAGTATTGACGGTGATCCGCCAGCAGCAATGCGTTATACGGAAACAAGATTATCACAGATTGCTTCCGAGCTGCTCCGGGATATCGATAAGGAAACGGTGGATTTTATCTATAACTTTGATGAAACAACACTTGAACCGGTTGTGCTGCCTGCTAAATTCCCTAACCTTTTAGTGAATGGGTCAACAGGAATTTCTGCTGGTTATGCAACAGACATTCCACCCCATAATCTGGAAGAAGTAATTGATGCCGTCATCATGCGAATGGACAAGCCGCAAGCAACCGTTGAGCAGCTGATGAAAGTAATGAGAGGTCCGGACTTTCCGACAGGCGGAATTATTCAAGGTGTTGAAGGAATTAAAAAAGCTTATGAAACGGGCCGCGGAAGAGTGATTGTTCGCGGTAAAACGGAAATTGAAACAATTCGCGGCGGCAGAGAACAAATCGTCATTGATGAAATTCCTTATGAAGTGAATAAAGCAACGATGGTGAAGAAGATTGATGAACTGAGAATCGACCGGAAAGTAGAAGGGATTGCAGAAGTCCGCGATGAATCAGACCGAACCGGCTTGCGTGTAGTCGTTGAATTAAGAAAAGATGCCGATGCTACGGGGATTTTAAATTATTTATATAAAAATACGGATTTACAAGTTTCCTATAACTTCAATATGGTGGCAATTGAAGATAAAACCCCGAAATTGATGTCCTTACAACAGATTTTGGACGCATTTATTAATCACCAAAAAGAAGTCGTTACAAGACAAGTGACATTTGATTTGGATAAAGCGAAAAAAAGAGCTCATATTATTGAAGGTCTTATAAAAGCAATTTCTATCCTTGATGAAGTAATCGCAATAATTCGCTCATCTAAAGATAAAGGAGATGCGAAGAAGAACTTAATGAAAGCATACGACTTCACTGATGCCCAGGCTGAAGCGATCGTTAACTTGCAATTGTATCGACTGACGAACACCGATATTACACAGTTAGAAAAAGAAGCACAGGAATTGGAAAAGAATATCGACTCCTATGAAGCAATTCTAGCAAGTGAAGCGACATTAATGAAAACGATCAAGAAAGATTTAAGGGAAATTAAGAGAAAGTTCAAATCACCGCGACTAACCGTGATTGAAGATGAAATAGAAGAGTTGAAAATAAATATTGAAGTACTAATCCCTAGTGAAGATGTAGTTGTTTCTGTTACGAAGGATGGGTATTTAAAACGTACGAGTTTACGTTCTTATGGTGCTTCGAATAACGATGATTTGACGATGAAGGAATTGGATTATCTTATCGGGCTCTATGAACTGAATACGACAGATCATCTTCTTCTATTTACGAATAAAGGTAGGTTCATTTATTTCCCTGTCCATGAACTTCCAGATATTCGCTGGAAAGATTTGGGCGCCCACATTTCACATTTCTCCAGCCTTGAAGAAGATGAGAAACTTGTACAGGTCGTCCCGGTTCAGGAGTTTTCAGACCAGAAATATTTAATTTTCTTCACGAAAGATGGGATGATTAAACGAACTGCACTCGACAAATATGAAACCCAAAGACAGGGTCGAGCAATGATTGCGATTAATCTGAAGGCAGATGATGAATTGATTGATGTGCAAAAAACAACTGGCTATTCGGATGTTTTCCTGGCATCTAATACAGGCTATGGACTATGGTACCATGAGTCAGAAGTAAATCCGACAGGTCAGCGAACAGCCGGGGTAAAGGCGATGAATTTAAGGGGCGATGAATACGTTGTAAGTGGTCAAATATTTGATGACTTGGCAGACCCATCCTTAGTGCTTGTTACACAACGAGGAGCTGTAAAACGTATGGGACTTACAGAGTTTGAAAAAACAACGCGAGCAAAACGTGGCCTGCACATGTTAAGAGAATTGAAGAGCAAGCCGCATCGCGTCGTTGGGTTCTTTACAGTTAGTGATAATGACAGTATAAACATCCAAACCGCTAATGGAGTCACCCATTCAATCTATCCGCTTGAATTATCCATGAGCGACCGAGTCAGCAACGGCTCCTTTGTCATTGACACTGACCATGACGGCGAAGTAACTGAAGCATGGAAGGAAATTGCCTATGAAAAACCTTTTCAAGCAGGAGATCTGGAAGAACAAGAAAAATAACAATCACCCAAAAGCCTGGAGCAGCCTCCAGGCTTTTTCATATCAAGTATAATGACCCCATTCCTGTATAAAAAGAGCAACCAACGCTTTCATACAGCGTAAGTGATTTGCTCATTCTCTAGACTGGAGTTCTAATCGCCGTTCAGTTGCCCTGTGGACGGATGCGCATCCTTGGGCACTGCTAGAGCTCCTCGGGCTGAGCACTAAGGGGACTCCAGGCTCGTGCTGTTCCCGCAGGAGTCACCGTCCACCGGGCAACTGAACTGGTGAAAATGATTATGATAAATAGAAATTATCCGATCATTACAGCAGTGTGAAGATTGCATTTATAGAATAATAAATAGTGTTCTAAATTAGGCTTTTCCTGGTAGCAGTCCAGACACCTCGAGACTCCTGCGAGAGGATAGGCCTGGCGAGAACCCGCAGCGCGATAGCGCGAGGAGGCTTGCCGGCCGCCCGCGGAAAGCGAGAGGTGTCTGGACTGCGGACCTCCAGTAGAAAGTTTAGGAGTTTGGGACACTTACGCTGTATGAAAGCGATAGTTGTTTTTTTATCATGCATTAACTGTCTTAATACCCCCACTGAATGAAATTTCATTTTATTCTTTCTCATTTTAAAATTATATGATAAAGTATTGTTAACGCTGCCAAAGGAAAGGAGGATGGATTCCAACGGAGTTACGAGAGCGAATCATCGAAGCTTCACTAAAATTATTTGAACAATATGGTTTCCATGGTGTCACAGTCAACCAAATTGTTGATGCTGCCGGCATATCAAAGGGAGGTTTTTATCACCACTTCACTTCAAAGGATGAGCTGTTATTTGTCATCCACGATATTTTCATCACGTATGTACTCGAACGAGCAAGTAAGGCAAACGAACAGAACTTGCCAGCGAAAGAACGTTTGCGACTAATCATCAAAGACTTTGTGAGCGTATTCGATATTTACAAAGCTCATTTAACCGTTTTTTATCAAGAAAGCATCTATCTAAAAACAGAACATGAAGAAATTGTAAGAAAGAAACGGAATGAATTTAAAACGATTATTCAAGATGTAATTGAAGAAGGGGTTATAACTGGAGATTTTCGCAGTGATTTATCCGTTGAAATTACAACAATGGCGATTCTCGGTATGGTGAACTGGACATATAAATGGTATCAGAGAAATGGAGAAAAACGGATTGAGGAAATAGCCGATATATACACTGACTTGATTCTTCATGCAGTTAGTGAGAATGAAAACATACGCATGGGAGAAGGAACTTCCTAAGGGAGTATTTTTTTAATGCGGCACCGACCAACCAGTCGGTCTCACTTTCATTAAATAAAACAAGGGGGAACATGACGGATGAATTTTGAATTGTCAAAGGAACAAGTCATGATCAGGAAAATGGTAAGAGATTTTGCCGAAGAAGTAATTCGACCGAGGGCAATTGAAATTGACACAAAGGCGGAATTCCCTGAGGATATATTTAAGCAGATTGGTGAATTAGGACTGCTCGGTATTCCATTTCCAGAAAAACACGGTGGCTCTGGAGGAGATACGGTTTCTTATGCACTTGCTGTAGAAGAAATCGGCAGGGTTTGTGGCAGTACGGGACTTAGTTATGCGGCAGCAGTTTCACTGGGGGCAAGTCCGCTTTATTACTTTGGCACCGATGAACAGAAAGAGAAATTCTTAAAACCTTTAGCAGAAGGAAAGGCGCTGGGATCTTTTGGACTTACGGAACCGAATGCCGGGTCGGATGCAGGAGGGACAATGACAACAGCGGTGCTGGAGGGCGAAAACTATGTTATAAATGGCGAGAAATGCTTTATAACGAATGCAAGCTTCGCGAAAATTTTAATCGTTACTGCAGTCACCGGTAAGGATGAATCTGGAAAGAAACTTATCTCATCCATCATTGTACCAACAGACACGGAAGGCGTTACCATTACAAGCAATTACGATAAAATGGGTGTCAGAGGATCGGATACTGCTGAAATCGTGCTTGATCAAGTCGTTGTTCCGAAAGAAAATGTGCTTGGTGAAGTAAATAAAGGATTCCAGCAATTCTTATCGACGCTGGATGGAGGAAGAATATCGATTGGAGCACTAGGTGTTGGGATTGCTCAAGGAGCTTTAGACAAAGCACTCGAATATGCAAAAGAAAGAAAGCAGTTCGGTCAGTCCATATCAAAATTCCAAGCGATTCAATTTAAACTGGCGGATATGGCAATGGAAGTTGAGCTTGCACGGACAATGGTTCATAAAGCAGCTTGGCTGAAAGATCAAAATAAGCCATTTGGTAAAGAAGCGGCTTTTGCAAAGTTATTTGCTTCCGAAACTGCAGTACGCACTTCCGATCAGGCCATTCAAATCCATGGTGGCTATGGCTACATGAGAGAATATGAAGTGGAGCGTTATTTACGCGATGCTAAACTATTAGAAATCGGAGAAGGGACTTCTGAGGTTCAACGTCTCGTGATTGCGAGACATCTTGGATGCTAGTTTGTCAAATGATGACAGTAATTTTCTAGAGGGGGCAGCCAATGATTAAGAGAATTTTAATTGCTAATCGAGGGGAGATCGCATCCCGGATTATCCGGACATGTAAACGCCTTGGGATTACTTCCATTGCGGTTTATTCAGAGGCCGACAAAGAAGCGCCATTTGTCAAGGCGTCAGATGAGGCTTATTTGTTAGGAGCTTCTCAAGTGAATGAAAGCTATATGAATATAGATAAAGTTTTTGAAGTCGCCAAAAAATCAGAAGCAGATGCGATTCATCCAGGGTACGGATTTTTTAGTGAAAATGCAGCATTTAGAGAACGCTGTGAAAAAGCAGGCATCTGTTTTATTGGACCAAATAGTGACGTCATTACACAAATGGGGGATAAAGTAAACGCCAGGAATGCAATGATTGCAGCAAATGTACCGGTTGTACCAGGAACAGCGGAAGCAATTACGGACGTGGAACAAGCGGTAGAATTTGCAGCAGAAATAGGTTATCCCATTATGTTAAAAGCTGCTGCAGGTGGTGGCGGAATTGGGATGCAAGTTGTCGGGGAAGAAGAGGAACTAAGGAAGGTATTTACAAGCAATTCCGAACGCGCGTTGAATTTTTTTGGTAACGGTTCCATGTTTTTAGAAAGAAAGATTGAAAATGCGCATCATATTGAAATTCAAATTCTCGCAGATGAACATGGCAATGTCGTCCATCTATTTGACCGGGAATGCTCCATCCAACGCCGTAATCAAAAAGTAATAGAAGAGGCTCCTTCCCCATTCATATCGGAGGAGACGCGGAATAAAATGGGTGAAGCTGCCGTTCAAGCAGCGAAAGCACTTTCCTATTCAAATGCGGGCACAATTGAATTTCTTGTAGATGAAGAAGAGAATTATTATTTTTTGGAAATGAATACAAGGGTTCAAGTTGAGCATCCGGTAACAGAAGAAATTACAGGTATCGACATTATTGAAATGCAAATCCGGGTTGCAAATGGCGAAAAGCTTCCTTTCGAACAACAGGACATAAAGCGGAGCGGGCACGCCATTGAAGCAAGAATTTATGCGGAAGATCCTGTACGCTTTTTCCCTTCACCAGGTAAAATTACAAGCGTGAATTTACCTGAAGGGGAAGGGATTCGGCATGATATCGCCTTCACCGAAAACTATCAAGTAACCCCTTTTTACGATCCGATGATTGGTAAGTTGATTGTAAAAGGGGAGACAAGGGAACAAGCCGTTAATCTATTGGAACAGGCATTGGAAAACTATCAGATTGATGGAATCAAAACGAATCTGCCCATGCTCGCTAAAACGGTCACAATACCCCAATTTCAAAAAGGAACGACAACAACTAGATTTGTAGAAGATTATTATATACCACTAATACAAAATTCATAGGAGGCGTTTTCATGGAAAAAATAGTAGCAAGTATGGCAGGAAATGTATGGAAAATTGTTAAGAACGAAGGGGATGCAGTTAGCTCAGGAGAGGATGTCGTTATCTTGGAATCTATGAAGATGGAGATTCCAATTTCAGCTGAAGGGGACGGTATTGTTAAAGAATTGAAAGTTGCTGAAGGAGACTTTGTTAATGAAGGAGACGAGATTGCAATTATCGAATAGTCAATGAGGAAAGGAGCAGCAATATGATTGAAGTTCATGTAGAAAGTCATGTATCCATCATTACATTAAATAGACCGGAAGCAGCGAACGCAATGTCTACTGCATTGTTGGATGAAATGAATAAAGCACTTGATTCTGTAGACGCAAATTATGATAATTTTTGCACCATTCTTACAGGTAAAGGAGAAAAAGCGTTTTGTGCAGGAGCCGATCTGAAAGAAAGGAAAACGATGACTGACCGGGAAGTTGTTCGAGCCGTTCGATATATTGGGCAAACAGTGAACCGGGTTGAAAGCATGCGTATGCCGGTTATTGCAGCACTCAATGGTGTCGCTTTTGGGGGTGGGCTTGAGCTGGCTCTTGCCTGTGACCTGCGAATTGCTGCAGAACATGCGAAGCTTGGACTTACGGAAACCTCATTAGCAATTATTCCAGGTGCAGGCGGGACCCAGCGTTTATCACGGTTAATCGGCCCAGGGCAAGCCAAGCGTCTTATCTATACCGCCAAGTCGGTTGCCGCCCATGAAGCAAAGAAGCTCGGTATTTTAGAAGAAGTCGTTTCCAGCAGTGAACTGCTTCATGAATCTAAAGCACTTGCGGACACGATTGCAACGAAAGGTCCAGTTGCGCTGGAGCAGGCAAAGCTTGCCATCAATCGCGGACTGGAGACAGATCTCATGACCGGTCTTGAAATCGAGCATCTAGCTTATCAGAAAACGATACCGACACGTGATAGGGAAGAAGGACTGCAAGCATTCAGTGAGAAGCGTAAACCGATCTATAAAGGTGAATAGTTGGGAGAGGATTGAAACATGTCATTTATCGAGGAATTAGAACAACGAGCAGAAACGATCAAACAAGGTGGTAAAGATAAGTACCATGAGGCAAACACGAAAAAAGGAAAATTGTTTGTACGGAAACGTTTAGAGCTTTTATTTGACCGAGATATGGAGATTGAAGACGCCTTTTTCGCTAATTGTATGGCCGGAGATTTACCATCAGATGGTGTTGTGACGGGAATTGGTAAAATTAATGGCCAAAATGTTTGTGTGATGGCTAATGATTCGACTGTAAAGGCTGGTTCATGGGGGAAACGGACGGTAGAGAAGATACTCAGAATCCAAGAAACGGCACTTAAACTTGAAATACCGATTATTTATCTTGTTGATTCAGCTGGTGCAAGAATCACGGATCAAATCGAAATGTTCCCAGGTCGAAGAGGAGCGGGCCGAATTTTCCATAATCAAATAAAATTATCTGGAAGAGTACCACAAATCTGTTTGTTATTCGGTCCATCTGCAGCAGGCGGGGCATATATCCCAGCCTTTTGTGATATCGTCGTCATGGTGGAAGGAAATGCTTCTATGTATCTTGGTTCACCTAGAATGGCAGAGAAAGTCATTGGTGAAAAAGTGACGTTAGAGGAAATGGGCGGAGCGAGAATGCATTGTACCATTTCTGGTGTTGGTGATGTTCTAGTGAAAACAGAAGAGGAAGCAATAACGTATGCAAGGAAATATCTTAACTATTTCCCTGCGAACTTCAGATATAATCCTCCCGTAACTGATCCGCTAGACGTGAAAGCGTCGGAAAAAACAATTGCGGAAATCGTACCCGAAAATCAGAATGCTGCTTTTAATATGCTGGATTTGATTGATCAAGTCATTGATGAAGGCAGTCTGGTTGAAGTGAAGAAAGAATTTGCAAAAGAACTGATTACCGGATTAGCGCGTATTAACGGACGAAGTGTTGGAATTATCGCGAACCAGCCCAGAGTAAAAGGCGGCGTGCTCTTTACTGATTCTGCCGATAAAGCAGCTAAATTCATTCAGCTCTGTAATGCGTTTAATATTCCGCTCCTGTTCTTAACAGACGTCCCTGGATTTATGATTGGAACGAAGGTGGAACGGGAAGGGATTATCAGGCATGGTGCAAAGATGCTCTCCAGCATGAGTGAAGCGACCGTACCGAAGATTTCAGTTATTGTGAGGAAAGCATACGGAGCAGGGCTTTATGCGATGGCAGGGCCTGCTTTTGAGCCTGACAGTGTGATTGCATTCCCTAACGCTCAAATTGCTGTGATGGGTCCTGAAGCAGCGGTAAATGCGGTTCATGCGAATAAAATCGCCCAGCTCTCTGAGGAAGAAAGAAGTGCGTTTATTCAAGAAAAGCAGGACGCCTACAGAGAAGAAATTGATATTTATCGTTTGGCTTCTGAAATGGTTATAGATGATATTATCCACCCGGATCGCTTACGGGAAGAATTGATAAAACGATACGAAATCTACGAAGATAAAAATCTTACATTTACAGAAAGAAAACATGGAGTTTACCCAGTTTAATTTCGAAATAGCGTTGAATAAAGAAACCTTGGCTTGAAATCTAAGTCAAGGTTTTTTCTTGCAAAAAGTGGGACAAATGCTCTGACCCCACGTCTCTTGTCTACAATAATTATATTATGTTAATTAGAGGCGTTTGGTAGAAATTTTTGTGATAATTGCGTATAATAGAGTGAAATCGTTATTTTATGAGGGGCAGGAGACGGTAGTCATGGTACAGGTTAATACAGTGAGCGGGCTTAGGCAAGAGTCATTTGCAGCTCTTTATCAAATGATGCAGGCGAATCAGGATGCGGACAATGCGGAAAAAATATTGGATTTGTATCAGAAACTACAAAAGAAAGAGCTTGTTGTGAGTTTCTCTGGTCATTTTTCTGCTGGGAAGTCGTCGATGATCAACGCACTGCTTGGACAGGATATTTTGCCGAAGAGTCCAATCCCAACGAGTGCAAATATTGTTAAATTAATGTCTGGAGAAGGCTGGGCAAGAGTGTTCTTCAAGCATGGTAATCCAGTTGAATATAAAGAGCCTTATGATCTCGATATGATTAAGGCATATTCTACAGATAAAGATGAAATAAAACGAATTGAAATCAGTACGAAAGATGCAATCATACCTCAGGCGGCAGCTATTATGGATACTCCGGGAATTGATGCAGCAGATGATGCGGATCGTTTAATGACCGAGAGCTCACTTCATTTAGTCGATTGTTTATTTTATGTCATGGATTATAATCATGTCCAATCGGAAGTTAATTTATATTTTCTTCAATCACTGCAAGATAATCGTATCCCATTTTACTTAATTATTAATCAAGTTGATAAACATAATGAAGAAGAATTATCCTTTGCAAGTTTCAAAGAAAGCATCAGACAAACCTTTGCAGCTTGGAATATTTACCCTAAAGATGTTTTCTATACTTCACTTTATGATCGTTCCTTAGCGATTAATGAATTTAAAAACGTGAAAAATACGCTGTTTTCCATCCTGAAAAATACGGAAAACACCCATTTCAATATTCAAGCTTCCGTAAAACAGGTAATGGAAAAGCATAAAGCTTTTCTCGAACAGCAATATGAAGATTTAAAAAATAAAATTGATGTTGATGAAGCCATCAGGCTGCAATTAACTGAAATGGAACAAGCAGAGGAACAAATGAAAATCATGGAGTGGGAACCAGAAGAATTGGAAGAGGCGTTTCAAGCAGAATTAAAACAAACGTTACAAAACGCATATCTTATGCCTAAAGAATTACGTGATTTAGCAGCACGATTTCTTGAAGCGGAACAGCCAGGTTTTAAAATAGGTTTGTTCGGCTCTAAAAAGAAAACGACGGAAGAAAAACTAAACCGTCAAAATGAATTTGAAAAAGCAATACAAGAAACCATTCGCTCTAGTGTCCAGTGGAAGCTAAGGGATAAATACGTGCAGCTTTCGAAAGATTATGGACTAACGGATCAAGCATTAATGGAAGAAGTGAATAATTTTTCGATTCACTACGATAGCTCTGATTTTGAAAGGCTATTAAAGCAGGGTGCTCAGGTAAATGGAGAGTATATCTTAAACTATACGAATGACGTTGCCAGCGATATTAAAGCTAAATTCAGACGCCGCTCCTTAAGCTTATTGCAAACGATGAAACAAACATTATCGAAGAAGCATGCGGACAAGTTAAATAATCAACAACCATCCATTGAAAACCTGGAGGAAGTACGGATAGTTACCGAGAAATACAATAAAATACATGAAGAGTTGGAAGGGAAGCAACGAGCAGTCGACCGCATGTTCGACACACCACAGATAGATGATAAAAGCTGGGAACAGACCTTGAATAAAGTGAAGCAAAAGCAAAAGAAATTTGTTATCATGGAACGAGCTGTCTATGAAAAGAATCCGGTGGAAATAGAGGAAGAAATACATGATGCGGACCAAGAGGTAACAGACGTCGTCAATGTCTCAGCTGAACAAATGCTCAGTCGAATTGAGCAAACGATTAAGCTAACTGAAGGACTTCCCGGTTTTGCAGATTTAATAGCGGATCTGAAGATAAAGCAAGACAGGCTTGATAATCGAACATTTACTATAGCTTTGTTTGGTGCATTCAGTGCAGGGAAGTCATCTTTTTCGAATGCTTTAATCGGGGAGAAGGTGTTACCAGTTTCCCCCAATCCTACGACAGCAACAGTAAACCGAATTCATCCCGTCACCAATGAACACCCACACGGAACAGTCATTGTCACGATGAAACAAGAAACAGATTTATATGAAGAATTAATGGCGATGACGCGTAAATTTTCTCCAAAGGGGGAGAACTTGGAACGGCTGCTTACGTGGATTGAAAAAAAGAATATTACCGGAGACGCCCGGTTAAATAAGATGTACCAAGCATATATCCGTGCAGTGATGAAGGGCTATATTGCCAATAAAGAATATATTGGAAAAGAACGTGAAATTTCATTTGATGAATTTGGTATCTTTGTCGCCGATGAAACGATGGCTTGTTTTGTTGAAACAATTGATGTTTATTATGATAGCTCTATTACAAGACAAGGTATTACCTTAGTTGACACCCCTGGTGCCGATTCGGTGAATGCCCGTCATACAAACGTAGCTTTCAATTATATTAAACACGCAGATGCAATCCTGTACGTCACGTATTATAACCACGCTTTGTCGCGCGCTGACCGAGATTTCCTTTTACAGCTTGGTCGGGTGAAGGAAGCGTTCCAACTCGATAAGATGTTTTTCATTGTTAATGCTGCTGATCTTGCGGAAAGCGAAGAAGAACTGGAACTCGTTACCTCCTACGTGAAGGATGAATTAACAAAATTAGGCATTCGCAATGGCCGATTATTTCCAGTATCCAGTAAACTTTCCTTGGAAGAAAAGTTGCAGCAACTCCCATTAAATAAACAGATGGATGCATTTGAACAACAATTCTATTTCTTCATCCATCATGACCTGGCAGCTCTCACACTCGAGGGTGCGATATGGGATATGAGGCGAATCTATGAAACAATGGATCACTACATAGCTTCCATTACACTTGATGAAGCTAGTAAAGAGCAGCAAAAGCAACGCATGAAACAAGATAAAGCACAAGCAGCTGCTTATATTAATACGTATGAAACAG
The DNA here is from genome assembly GCF_022213125.1 of Oceanobacillus alkalisoli. Lineage (NCBI taxonomy): Bacteria > Bacillati > Bacillota > Bacilli > Caryophanales > Bacillaceae > Oceanobacillus > Oceanobacillus alkalisoli. The sequence goes on from NZ_JAKNRA010000019.1 coordinate 14,495, forward strand.
ATGTATACAAGCAACAGCTGGAGCAACGGGTTGAAAAACAACTCTATTATGTCTTAGAACGACTTGGCATTCGCTATCACGACATGTTCAAAGAAATGTTCAATCCAACAACCATCACGGAAAATGGCAGAAAAGCAAATAATCAATTGAAGAACGCCTTGGAAAATTTAATCGAATATATTCGTTTCGAATTGAATCAAGAACTTCAGGCCGTTTCATTACGGATGGAACACTATGTCCTCCGGTTAGCAAATGAAGTATACCAAGCGATGCAAGTAAGGAATAAAGAAATCGATGCTTTATTTGCTTTGCCGAATCAGTTTGATTATGAATTGTATACACCAGATTATGAAGAGAAGCTGATAGATGTCCAGCCGAAACACTTCCAGCATATTATCGGGAAATATAAAGGAACGAAAGCATTTTTCGTACAAAATGAAAAAGAAACGATGAAAGAAGAACTGTATGAGTTGCTCTTCCCATTAGCTGAGCATTTTATCAAAGTAAATAAGGATAAAATGACATCAGGCTACAGGAAGCAATGGGAGGAGTTGATCGGCAGGATGAAAGAATCGTCTGTGAAGCGCCTGGATCAGCAAGTAAATAATTACTTCACGATGCTTGCAACACCAGCCGAGCTTCCAAGGTTAAAAGCTAATTTACAGCAGCTGGAAGAACTCGTTAAAGAAGAGAAAGTAGGAGTAGAATTATAAATGGAAAATAATAAGATCTTATTAGTAGATGGAATGGCCCTGTTATTTAGAGGATTTTTCGCAACGGCCTTCCGAGGAAACTTTATGAAAACAAGTGAAGGCATACCAACAAATGGCATCTACCAATTTTTACGGTATTTTCTTGATGCGGTTGATACGTATGAGCCAAGTCATGTTATCTGTTGTTGGGATATGGGAAGCAAAACTTTCCGCAACGAAATTTATCCACCATATAAAGGAAATCGTGAAGCACCACCAGAAGAATTAGTGCCCCAATTCGACTTAATTAAAGAAGTTGTCGAAGCCTTTAATATTCCAAATATTGGTCTCGAAAACTATGAAGCAGATGATTGTATCGGTACGCTTGCAAGAATGTATCAGGACAATCATGAAGTCATTATTCTCACAGGGGACCAGGATATGCTTCAACTCGTTGACCAGAATATTAATGTCTCGATTATGAGAAAAGGACAAGGAAACTATGAATTATTCACGATTGATAATTTCTTTGAGAAAAAGGGAATTCACCCGCATCAAATCGTTGATATGAAGGCATTGATGGGGGATAGTGCAGATAATTACCCTGGTGTAAAAGGGATTGGTGAAAAAACTGCAATCCGTTTAATGAAAGAGCATCATTCCATTGAAGGCCTGCTTGCCAGTATGGAACAGTTAACGAAAGGGATCCGGACGAAGTTGGAAACAGATCTTGAAATGCTCCATCTTTCCAGAAAACTTGCCGAAATTAAATGTGATGTTCCCGTTTATTGTGAACTGGAAACAGCAAGAAAGAGATTTGAGCGAACAAAAATTGAACCAAAACTTGAATCATTGGAATTCAAAAATTTGGATCGTATGTTTGCAGAAACCGTCAAGTAGGGAGGAAGCATATGTATTTCCCATCGATTAGAGATAAATGGATAACAGGTGTTGTCTGGAGCGCCTCACTTCTTGGCATCTTATTTCCACTTTTGAAGGGACAGGTAGTTACAACATTGATTATGCTCGGGTTATCAGGATTTTTGCTCTGGTTTTGGTTCCGTACAGGATATAAAATTGAAGAGAATAAAATAAAAATTTATTATGGGCCAATCCGTCAAACGGTTCATATACCTGAAATAAAATTAATCATGATTTCAAAAATGCCGATTAATTCTCCAGCGTTATCTTTTAAACGAATACAGATATCTTGCGGAAAGTACGATGTAGTAGCTGTATCCCCGCAGGACAGGGAGAAATTCATCTCCACGCTTTTAGACATCCGGCCGGAGATCCCGATTGATGAGCAATTGCTTCCAAGAAAAACAAGATAAAAATACAGCCTCGTACAACATGTACGAGGCTGTTTTCTATGCTTATTCTTCAATATAAGCTTGTTTGATTTGATAAATACCTTGTGCATCGACTGCGAAATCTTTTACGTTATCGCTAACGCCAAATAGGTAGTCTTGGTGGTGAATATAAAGCATTGGAGCAAGTTCTACAAGCATCTCTTGTGCTTCAGAGTAAAGTGCTTGTCTATCCTCCGGTTCAGTTGCTCTACGTGCATCATCAAGAACGCCATCCAGTTCTTCATCTTCTAAGAAAGAACGGTTACCTGGCTCACCTACATTAGAAGAGTGGAATAATGGATACATTCCATAGTCAGCGTCAGATGTTACAACAGACCAACCAAGAATGAACATGTCATGTTCGCCATTTGCTGTTCTTTCGAGGTAAGCACCCCACTCAAGTTCTTCAATTTTAACATCGATACCGATTTCTTTCAATTGGGCTTGAACAGCAATTGCCGTGTCAACACGTTCCTCGCTATCGTTTGTCCAAATTGTAGTAGAGAAGCCATCTTCATATCCAGCTTCTGCTAATAGTTCTTTAGCACCTTCAAGATCATGTGAAATACCACTTACGTTTTCATCATAACCGAATACTGGAGGAGCTAAAGGTCCAACAGCTTCGATTCCGATACCATTATATACACCATCAATAATCTCTTGTTTGTTAATTGCCATTGAGATTGCTTGACGAACTCTTACATCGTCAAATGGTTCTTTTTGAACGTTAAAGCCAATATAAGATAAGGAAACACTTGGTTCTTGCAGAACACTTACACCATCCGCACCTTCTACACGGGAAATGTTATTCGGTCCGATTGCGTCAACTACATGGCTGACTCCTGTTTCAAGTTCAGCAATACGAGCGCTTTGCTCTGTAACAACTTTAAATGTAGCTGAATCCAGTTTAGCTGTTTCTCCCCAGTAATCGTCATTACGTGTTAATACAACACTTTCACCAGGTGTCCAGCTGTCAAATTTGAAAGGACCTGTACCTGCCGGGTTTTGGTTGATGTATGCATCAACGTCTCCGCCATCTTCCAGTTGTGCATAATCTTCTTCTATTACATCTGGACTCATGATAGCTGTACCACTATGAGCCAAATTAGATAGTAGAGGAGCGTATGGATATTCTAGATTGATACGAAGTGTATAATCATCTACCACTTCAACACTTTCTACTGCCTCAAATAAGAATGCACGAGGAGATGCAATATCTTCATCAACTAAACGATCAAAGTTCGCTTTTACTGCTTCTGCATTAAATTCTGCACCATCATGGAAAGTAACACCTTCTTGTAGCTTAAATTCCCAAGTGGTCTCATCTACTGCTTCCCACGATTCTGCAAGACCAGGCTGTAGTTCTTGGTTCTCATCAAGTCTTGTTAATGTTTCATAGATGTTTTCACCTACGTTACTTGATGGAACATCGTTTGATCCTTGAGCAGAAAGGGAAACAACGTCAGCTCCGATAGCAATGACTAAGTCACCGCCACCATCTCCACCTTCTGCAGTCTCTTCTGAACCGTCTTCAGTCGCAGAATCATCTTCCGGCTCTTCAGTCGGCTCGCCGTCTCCCGCACAAGCAGCTAGGACTAGACCCATTGCTAGAATGAGAGACACAAGAAACCATAATTTTCTTGACTTCATACTCTTAATACCCCCTTAAAATATTTATGTTTCCTAAATTATGCAAACTCGCATAATTCTTTTCTAATATTAGAATATTTTTTGATAAAAAGCAAGTTTATACTTCTTCTGCATAGTAATTGTTTACTTAAAATAAAATTTATCTTATACTTATTTTTATGGTGATAATCCTATATGTAAGATTAATAGATAGAAAAGGGGAGTGGATTTTCATAATTTTCCTTTACCAGGAAAATTATCGTGAGGAATACGAAAATTATAATGTCTGAAAACTAGTAATTGAATGTTTGATTGTAAGTAGTAAGTCGGAGAAGGACACTAGTGTTTTACATGTCAGAATTTTTTTATTGTGAAACATTAACATGTAACAAAGGAGGTTTTTGAATGTCCAGTCAGCAATCACAACAAGACAAAGAGTATCTAGCTGAGCAATCAACGAAAGCTCGCTCTTTTGGAATAATTTTAAGGAATTTTACAAGCGGCTTGCAAAGAACAAAACGGCATTAATTGGGGGATACTTGATTTTATTTCTTATTATTGTTGCCATCGTTGGACCTTATATCACAACAACAGATCCCAGCCAAGTAGATTACGCTGTGAAATTAGAAGGTCCATCTGCAGAACATTGGTTTGGCACCGATCACCATGGAAGAGATATTTTCACTAGAATTATTCATGGTTTAGGCATTACGATGATAATTGGTGTTGCTTCAACTATTTTAGGCGGAATTGTTGGCATTTTATTGGGTATTATTTCCGGTTATTACGGTGGAAGAATTGATACAATTATTATGCGTTTTATGGATATTCTCCTAGCTTTCCCAGGTATTCTGTTAGCATTAGCTTTAATTAGTATTCTTGGTGCAAGCAGACAGAACGTTATTATTGCCATCGCGTTGTTCGCAGTTCCAACATTTGCCAGAATTGTCAGAGGTTCGACGCTCTCGGTTAAAAACCTCGAGTATATTGACGCGATGAAGGCGTTAGGAGCATCAGACATTCGGATTATCAGCCTACATATTCTCCCTAACATTTTATCGCCGATTATCGTGCAAGGCAGTGTTTTCATCGCAAGTGCTGTACTATCAGCCAGTGGGCTCTCCTTCCTTGGTTTAGGTGAACAGCCGCCTTCTCCAGAGCTGGGAGCATTATTAAGTGATGGACGTGACTTTATTTGGGATGCGGGACATATCGCATTTTTCCCAGGGCTTTTTATTATGCTTATTGTTCTAGCGTTTAACGTATTTGGAGACGGATTACGAGACGCTTTAGATCCGAAAATGAAGTAAGGGAGGTAAGTAATCATGGTAAAATTTATCGTACGTCGATTATTACAACTGATACCAGTTTTACTAGGGGTAACGATTATCGTGTTTTCCCTTATGCATTTGACACCAGGTAACCCGGCGCAAATCATTGCGGGGGAAAGTGCAACACCTGAAACAGTTGCACAAATAGAAAAAAGACTTGGATTGGATGAACCAATACCAGTACAGTTCTTTCATTTCGTGAAAGATGCAGCAACATTCGACTTTGGTAACTCATGGAGAACGAGTTTGCCAGTGAGTACGGAACTTTGGCCGAAGTTTTGGGTCACCTTAGAGTTGGCGATCTATAGTATGATATTCAGTATTGTATTCGGGATGGCAGCTGGTATTATATCTGCCGTCAGACAATATTCTTGGGCGGATGTCAGCGTGATGCTTATCGCGCTTTTCGGTTTGTCAATGCCGAACTTCTGGCTTGGTTTAATGTTAATGCAATGGTTCTCCATTAATCTGGGATGGTTCCCGCCTACCGGTTGGGGTTCCGCTTCGCAGATTTTATTACCGGTCATCACACTAGGTACATCGGGAGCAGCTGTAATTGCGAGAATGACACGTTCCAGTATGCTCGATGTCATTTCCCAGGATTATATCCGTACCGCAAGAGCGAAAGGGTTGAAAGAACGAGTTATTACTTACCGCCACGCTCTTAAAAACGCACTTATTCCAGTTGTAACGGTTATTGGACTACAGTTCGGTGGTTTGCTGGCAGGTGCGGTTCTTACGGAATCGGTGTTCTCTATTAATGGGATGGGTAAATTGATTGTCGACCGAATTCTTGCACGCGATTTTCCGGTCGTCCAGGCAGGAATACTAGTTATTGCGGTAGTCTTCGTGTTTATTAATCTGCTTGTCGATATTTCGTATAAGTTCCTAAATAAACGAATCGATATGGATTAGACTACTGATTTAAGAAAGAGGTGGAAAACATGAAAGAAGAAATCATATTAGAAGTGAGCGATTTAAGAACCTCCTTCTTTGATGAAGACTTTGAAATAAAAGCAGTTGATGGTGTTTCCTTCGAATTGCCTAAGGGTAAGACCTTAGGGATTGTTGGAGAATCCGGTTCAGGTAAGAGTATCACTGCTCTTTCCATTCTCCGTCTGATTGCCAAAAATGGTAAAGTTGTCGGAGGAGAAATCCTCTTCAATGGAAAAGATCTCACGAAGCTAAGTGAAAGAGAAATCCGTGATATCAGAGGAAATGATATTTCAATGATATTCCAAGAGCCAATGACTTCTTTGAATCCTGTATATACGATTGGAAAACAAATATATGAAGCATTGAAAGTACACCAAGGCATGGATAAGAAAGAAGGAGACAAGCGGGTTGTTGAACTTCTGGAATTAGTTGGAATCCCGTCCCCAAAACAACGGATGAAGCAATATCCGCATGAATTATCTGGGGGAATGCGTCAGCGGGTAATGATTGCGATGGCACTTGCTTGTAATCCGAAGCTTCTGATTGCTGACGAACCAACAACAGCACTCGACGTTACCATTCAGGCGCAAATTCTTGACCTGATCAATGATCTGCAGGAAGAGCTTGGCATGTCCGTAATTATGATTACCCATGACTTAGGTGTAGTTGCAGAAACATGTGACTATGTAGCGGTAATGTATGGTGGACAGGTTGTTGAATATCAGGAAGTGAAAGAATTATTTAAAAATCCAAAACATCCTTATACAGTTGGTTTGTTGAATTCGATGCCGCGGCATGATGTGGATGTTGATGAGCTTGAACCAATTAAAGGAAATGTCCCAAGCGTTCGGAATATGCCAAAGGGCTGCCGTTTTGCGCCTAGATGCCCGTTTGCTACGGAGCTATGTGTAACAGAACTTCCTGAGCTTGATCGGAAAGAAGACGGCTCTGAAGTACGTTGCTGGATTTACAGTGACCGCTGGGACGGAGATCCGGAGGTGAGTGTAAGAAATGAAGAAAGAACTACTTAAGGTAAATAATTTAAAACAGTATTTCCCTGTAAAAGGTGGTTTCCTTGGAAGAACGGTAAACCATGTAAAAGCAGTTGATGATATAACCTTCGAAATTTATGAAGGGGAGACATTAAGTGTCGTTGGAGAATCCGGTTGTGGAAAGTCTACAACTGGAAGGGCGATTTTACGTTTGGAAGAACCAACAGATGGTGAAATCCATTTTGAAGGAGAAGATCTTCTAGCATTAAATAAGCGTGAAATGAGAGAAAAACGTAAGGACCTGCAAGTTATTTTCCAAGATCCATACGCATCTCTAAACCCAAGACAAACAGTTGGTCAAATTTTAATGGAAGCTATGCAGATCCAGAAAGTTGTTCCAAGAAGTGAACAACGAAAACGCGCCATCGAATTAATCGAAACGGTCGGACTTAATAAGGAACAGATTGACCGTTACCCCCACGAATTCTCTGGCGGCCAGCGGCAGCGAGTTGGAATTGCCCGAGCATTATCCGTCGATCCGAAGCTAATTATTGCGGATGAAGCGGTATCTGCTCTAGACGTATCAATCCAAGCGCAAGTCCTGAACTTATTGCGAAGATTGCAGCGAGAATTCAATCTAACTTATCTGTTCATCGCTCACGACCTAGGAGTGGTTCGTCATATATCAGACCGAATTATCGTGATGTATTTAGGGAAAATTGTGGAAATTGCGGATAAGAAATCTTTATTTGAAAATCCGCAGCACCCATATACAAAAGCATTATTATCGGCAATTCCGATTCCAGATCCAGAGAAAAAGAAAGAACGTATCGTATTAAAAGGCGACGTGCCTTCACCAATCGATCCGCCACAAGGTTGCCGGTTCCATACGAGATGTCCATTTGCTACGGAAATTTGCCGTACGAAAGTTCCGGAGCTTAGAAATCTCGATCATATGAAAGAAGGTCACCGCGCAGCTTGTCACCATATTGAGAAGATACATTCAGGTGAAATGGCAGTGCAAAGTTAGATGAAAAATCAGGGATTCCATTATTATTAGGATCCCTGATTTTTTATCTCATTTTTAGAAAATGAGTGAGAAGAACATTATAATTTATTCACAGCTTCTTTAATATTTTCCGCTTTCGTTACAGCGGATATAAAAGAAACGCCATCAGCTCCAGCTTCTAATACTCTCTTCGCATTTGTTGTGTCAATCCCACCGATTCCTACTACCGGAAACTTAGGGAATTTTTTACGTAAGAAGCGAATCCAATCCAAGTCGACAGTGGACTTCGCATCCACTTTCGTTGTAGTAGGGAACACCGGGCCAGCACCTATATAATTAACATATTCTAGCGGACTATTATTTAATTCATTCTGATTGGAAACGGATAGTCCGATGATTTTCTCAGGAAACATCTCACGTAATTCTTTCACCGATTGATCATCTTGCCCTACATGTATCCCGTCTGCATCTAATTTATCCACTAGTGCGACATCATCATTAACAATAAAGGGGATTTGATTCACTCTACAAACTGTCCGCAATTCTTCTCCTAACTTCAATTTGCTATCTCCTGAAAGGGAGCCTGGTCCCTTTTCCCGAAATTGAAAAATCGTGATTCCAGCTTGCACCGCTTGCTCTAGAACAGTAACAGGATTTCCTTCAACATTTTGACTTCCCATAATGAAATATTTTCTTAATCGTGATGGATTAAATGATGACATCGTTATTTCACCTCGTTTGTCGTTAAATTACTTGTTTCGATTCGTGGTGCCCAATGATTGGTTGGGCCGCTTCCAGCTCCGAGGTCCAAGGAATATTTAATTGCTAGTGTTACATATTCTTTCGCCTGGTTGACAGCATCATAAAGAGGAAGGCCTTGGCTTAAATAAGCAGTTATTGCTGCTGCATAAGTACAGCCTGTTCCATGCGTGTTTTTTGTATTTATTCTTGGAGCTGAAAAGCGATGAATCTTAGAACCATCATAAAGGAAATCAACCGCATCGCCTTCGCGGTGACCACCTTTAACTAGCGCTGCTTTCGCCCCGAAATTTCGCACTAGCATTTCCGCTGCTTGTTTCATGTCATCATCTGTTTCAATTTTTTCACCTGTTAGATATTCCGTTTCCGGGATATTCGGAGTTACAATCGTTGTAAGCGGAAGCAGATTTTTCCGCAAATAATTACGGGAATTACGCTCAATCAATGTGTCACCGCTTGTAGCAACCATGACCGGATCCATAACATATGGTGCATCCAAATGTTTAATCTTCTTATAAATCAATTCCATCATATCCTGGTTGGCAATCATCCCAGTTTTAAAGGCATGAACGGGCATATCGGAGAGGATGGAGTCCAATTGCTGTTCAATCATATCAAAGGAGACATGAGAAACCGCTTGAACACCTGTCGTATTTTGCGACACGATGGAAGTGATGACCGACATCCCGTAAGTTTTCAATTCCTGGAATGTTTTCAAATCGGCGTGAATTCCAGCACCGCCGCTCGGATCCGTACCCGCTATAGTTAGAGCACATGCAACATTTTTCATTGATTATTCTCCTTTTTCATTTTGTTTTCAAGCAACATAATGCTTAATTTTTGATTATTCCTTTGTTATGAACCTTAGATACAACGAGCAGTCCTAGAATTGCTCCGGATATACTGCTCACAAGGAATGGGGGAATGAAAGCAAATGCACCGGCGGACGAACTCATAAACACATAAGCAAATGGTACTGCAAACAACGCACCGATAACACCGCTGCCAATTCCTTCGCCTAATGCTGCGAGTGGTTTCTTCTTCGTTTTCTTATACAGGAACCCTGCCAGAAAAGCGCCGACCATTGCACCAGGGAAGGCTAATAAAGTTCCAAGCCCGAGCATATTGCGTAATAGACTAATCATGAAGGCAATCACGACTGCTGGACCGGGTCCCAGCGTGACAGCGGCCATGACATTAATGGCATGCTGGACCGGATAAGCACGGGCAATACCAGCAGGAAACCAGATTAATTGTGCGCTGATTGTTCCAATTGTAACAAAAACGGCCATCGTTGTGATGAGACGTGTTTTATTCATACTTTGACCTCCAATCTTGAAGGGGAGAATCAACCAATTAAAAAAGCCAGGTCATGATGAGACCTGGCTTCACAAGAAAATAGTTATGAGAATAAATCTCACTACTTCCCTACGCTGGCACTAACCAGATCAGGTCGATAAGAGTCGGAAAAACACTTTCCTCTCAGCCCAGTTAGGGCACCCCTAGTAGTTTCATAATAATTCGTTCGAATCTAGCATAGCAAAAGTTTTCATAAATGTCACATGTTTTGAAAATGGTTAGCTCGGTTTCAGTGCGTACACTGTAATCAAAAATAGACGGACAGCTAACCCATTAGGGTTTTGCCTGTCCGTTTTATTAATCAATCGCTCCAAAGTTTATAATTGTCACATCAATATCAAATTCCATACTGGCATCTTGGTATTTTTCCATCCATTCCTTGTCCGTTGTTTTACTTCCTTTTCTTGAAGCAATATACCTTCTGCCAAGACCTAATACATCGGAGTTCACCTCTTGAAGCTTTGCGAATAGTTTTTCGTACTCCCTTACAAAATATTTCTCTATATCACGTTCGAATCTCCGAGAAGTATCTTCTGATTTAATATTCATCGGGATCGAGGTTTCTAATAATTCCAGTTTCATCGTAATATCTGCCTTAAACGTTAAGGAACTAGCGTCGACAATTTTTATTTTTCCTTTACCTGTATTAAGCATTAAAGAAAGAAATATCGTATCTTCCATTTCTGTCGCTTCTCCTTGATAAGCAATCTCGTCCAAATAATTTTCAAGAGGTACACCTACATCAAGTGGAGCTCCACCCATACGTTGTCTCAAAAGATTAGCCATAAATGATTCTTTTATGGATATGCTACCAACATACCGGTCTTCTCGAAATACAGCTGCACTAGTCAGTGTGGGTTTACCGTTTACTACATCTATTACTGGAAGAATCGGATCAATACCAACTTGTTGCACTAATCGTGTGAAAAACTCCAAGGTATTCCGCGGCAATGTACCCTTTTTCACTTCTTTTTTCATTAAGTCTTCCAAATACTCCGTCCGATTTAATTTTACACTTTCTTGCTCTACTTCGAGAAGTTCCTTTGCAGTTTGATTCGTTACGGCTAGCTGCATGATGTCAGAAACAGTTGCATCACGAACTAGTGTGTTCAGGAAGGGAAGAATACCTGATTCAGCTGCCTCTTTTCCGTAAAATTCTATACTGATTTTTCCAGGAACTAATGGGTACGGTGATTGTTTTTCAGCTTCAATGCGAGCCTCTTTAATCGTATGCCCCCTCCCAATCAACAGACTTGTCATATCCGGGGCATGCGGATCAAAAATATAGGGAATGATTGTCGTTTCAATCATTCGTTTTTCCCCTTCATCTATCAGGTCCACTCCACGTGTATTGATGATTGCCGACTCCTCGATTTGCCTCGTTTCCAGACAAGCCTGCAGAAGTACGATAAGTATAAAAAACGGTAATAATTTTACTGCTCGCATTTATTTTCCCTCCTTATTTTTCCTTATTTTTTTCTTCAAAATAACGAGTGGCAATAGAAGGAAGGGATAAATATAGACAATTCCATAAGATACCATGCTAACGTTATCAATCAAATGTTGGATTTTAAAATGCTCGTTAAAAAAAGGTATCAATATTAAAATGATACTAGCACTTGCATAAACACTAATTTTCGACGGAAGATTATAAATGCGCTTTGCTATATAGGTGATGCACCACATCAGAATAATAACTCTTGGCATCGCAACCATCATCCATTCCGCAATCGCAACATAATCCAATCGTTCAATGATGGGGGAAGTTTGAATTTTAAATATATTCAATACAGGCCAAATTCTTCTTTCCAATTGAACTGGACTTAAGAATCCGATTGCTATATTTGTTGCAAGAAGGACGACGCAAGTAAAATAGGATAGCCCTAAGAAAACAGGCTTCCCAATCTTTTCCTTATTGGCTACAAAGGGATAGATAAAAAACAAGATTTCAAATCCTGTAAATGTATAAGATGTAGCAGCTGTTCCTCGTAATATATCTGTTACCCCTCGGTCCATCACAGGCAGGAAATTGAGAAAGTCCATTTGTTGTACGGGTTCAATTAATAAAAGAAATAGCCAAGTCGAGAATATAAAAAAGAGAAAGGTAACACCGATCACTGCTTTTAAGCCACCAAATACCGTATATACAGCAATGATAAGGAGCATACCTCCCAGCACGAGGACATTACTATCCGGTAAAACAAATACCTTGATAATTTGGATATAGGTTACAAGTGTTGATAAAATATAAAATATAAAATAAACGATGTACACCGTTCCGAGCACTTTCGAAATAAAACTGCCAAATAGATCGGTCTGGACACCGAGAATATCCGTGTTTTCATATTGCCTTAAAATATATAACATGACAAAAAGGAGCAAGGCAATATATAGATAGGCAAGGAGAATCGAAATCCATGAATCATGTCCAGCTTTCAAATAAAGAATTCTTGGAATTCCAATCAATCCAACTCCAAGCTGCATGGAGGCGATAATAAAAAACATATAGAAAGAACGGAATTGTTCCCCTTTTGGTATCTGAAGATTAACTTTCATTTATAATCCCTACTCATCAATATCTCTTCTTTCCGTAGCTTCCTCTTTATTAAATAATTGTTTATCTTTTAGTCGATACGATAAAAATCGGTCATTTTGCATTTGCTCTGGCAGACGGAAAAAGGCCTTGTTAAAATCTGCAAGCCGGAGTGGATAAAGTGGTGAGAGATAAGGTCTGCCTAATGACTCTAAACGGACTAAATGGATGACTAACAAACAAATACCAAACATCAGCCCGATAATTCCATAAAAACCTGCAAGAATAAACAATGGGAAACGAACAAATCGAATTGTATTACCCATGACATAACTAGGTGTTGCATAGGATGCTAAAGCACTCATGGTTACTAAGATAATCAGGATATTGCTTGTAATTCCAGCTTGGACCGCAGCAGTCCCAACAACCACACCACCAACAATACCAATTGTCTGTCCAACTTTAGTGGGCAGCCTTGCTCCAGCTTCCCGTAATAGTTCAATTACGAGTTCAATCAGGAGTACTTCGATGAGGGGTGGAAAAGGCACGATAGCCCGAGACTCACCAAGTGAAATTAAGAGCTGGGATGGAATGAGTTCATAGTGATATGTAGTTGCAACGACATACATCGGTGTTAACAATAAAGTAACAAATGCTGCAAGAAAACGGAGAAAGCGAACAAACGTACTTAATCCCCAATGTAAATAACGGTCTTCTGTGGATTCAAAGAAACTAAACAGTGTAGAAGGTGCGATAAAGGCTGAAGGACTATCTTCAACAAGAACAATAATTTTCCCTTGTTTTATTGCATACATGGAACGATCCACCAATTCTGAGGCTACAAATTGCGGGAAAACAGAAGTGGAGGAATCCAAAATAAATTGTTTAAGCATTTGAATGTCTTCAATCATATCGACATCAAGATCTGTTAATCGTTGTCTCATTGTATTAACGTCAGTTTCATTTGCGACAGATTTTAGATATATTATTCTTGTTTCTTTGGGATTTCTTTTTCCGACTTCAACTTTTTCCATTGCAAGGTCTGGTGTATTCATTCGCCAGTTGATGACATTCATATTACTCGTAAGTGATTCCGTAAAGGCAATCTGTGGACCGATGACCATCGATTCGGTTTCAGCTTTTTCCAGTTGACGTTTTTCTGCCTTGTCAATTTCGTACATAATAATCGCATTTTCATATTCGCCATAAAGGCCAATGTAACCATTAATAAGTTTATCTATAATCGTCTTGACATCGTAAAACGCTTCACCTGAAGAAAGCGGTATCTCACTTAATATCGAATCCATTGTCCAATCTATCTGCACATCCAATAGTTTACTTAACACCTGTTGCTCGATTTTAGCGAGATCAACGAGATAGGGGATGTAAAAAACAGCAATCTGCTTATTTTCTTGTTTATAAACCGTGAAACTTAGATCCTGACTATTAAGAATCTCTGTTTCCAGTTTGTTTTTCAATCCATCTATAGAAAGCGGAAAATCTACTTGATTTGCTTTTTTCTTTACAGGGCGCATACGTGACCTCCATCTGTCTAGCTAGTCTTTTTTAGTATGGATAAGTCAACTGAATTTATCCTATATTTTCTTATCTTTAATCAAAAAACTTAATACGAATATGGTGGAGGCATAAACTACGATAAAACGAGCGATTGAAGGAGAAACGTATAACACGTTAATTTAAAACAAGTATAATTTTCATTTGACAACCATACCATACGGGGGTATGATGTGGTTAGAAAAGGAAAAGGATGTGATTCATTTGGATAAGTTTTTACATGATCACCCAAGAAAACCAAGAACACAGAATGAAATAGATAAGGTTATTAATCGCTTAAAGCGTATCGAAGGTCAAGTACGCGGCGTGCAAAAAATGGTGGAGGAAGATCGCTATTGTATGGATATTTTAGTGCAAATTAGTGCAATCCAGTCCGCCCTGAAAAATGTAGGCTTCGCTGTTACAGAACGACATATTAATCATTGCGTCACAGATGCAATCCAGCAAGGTGAAGGAAAAGAAACGATTGAGGAATTAATGGGTGTCTTAAAGCAATTTTCCAAGTAAGGAGGAATGACCATGAGGGAGAGAAATCATGCAACCATTGGCATAACAGGCATGACCTGCGCGGCTTGTTCCAACCGTGTTGAAAAGGTATTGAACAAGATGGATGGGGTAGAGGCACAGGTTAATTTAACGACGGAAAAGGCAACACTTGATTATGATGCAGATAAGACGTCGATAGAAGATATTACGAAAAAAATCGAGAATATCGGTTACGGTGTTCTGACTGATAAAACAGAGCTGGACGTATTCGGGATGACCTGTGCAGCCTGCTCCAATCGAATTGAAAAAATATTGAATAAACAAGACGGAGTGAAGCTTGCGACAGTTAATTTATCAACGGAAACAGCGGTTGTTGAATATAACCCAGCCTTGGTCGATACCGATGCTCTAATCGGAAAAGTTAAAAATTTAGGTTACGACGCTAAACCGAAAGCGGAAGCAGAAGAGAAACAAAGTCATAAAGAAAAAGTACTCAAAAGCATGAAGACAAAGCTGATTATTTCAGCAGTACTTACAGCACCATTGCTTATCACAATGTTCGTCCATTTATTCAATATGACAATCCCGGCAATCTTCATGAATCCGTGGTTTCAATTTGCAATCGCTACACCCGTTCAATTCATCATCGGCTGGCAATTTTACACCGGAGCCTATAGAAGCTTGAGAAGTGGCGGAGCAAACATGGATGTACTGGTTGCTTTAGGTACAAGTGCTGCTTATTTCTATAGTTTATATGAAGGTATCAGCACAATCGGTAATCCAGCGTATGAACCGCATTTATATTTTGAAACAAGTGCGGTGATTATTACGCTCATTCTGTTCGGTAAATATTTGGAAGCTCGGGCGAAGAGTCAGACGACGAACGCACTCTCTTCCTTGCTTAATCTGCAGGCAAAAGAGGCTCGTGTACTGAGAGATGGAGTCGAAACAATGATTCCAGTGGAAGAAGTCACAGTTGGTGATCGTTTAGTTGTAAAGCCCGGAGAGAAGATACCCGTGGATGGTACCGTAGTAAAAGGACGAACCTCTGTTGACGAATCAATGATTACCGGAGAATCTATCCCGATTGAAAAAGGAATAGATGCTGACGTTATCGGGGCAACAATCAATAAAAATGGTACGATCGAAATGGAAGCCACCAAAGTAGGTAAGGATACGGCGCTTGCATCAATCGTTAAAGTAGTAGAGGATGCACAAGGATCAAAAGCTCCAATTCAGCGTCTCGCAGACGTTATTTCCGGTTATTTTGTACCGATTGTCGTCGTCATAGCAATATTGACGTTTTCCATTTGGATGCTGTTTGTCCAGCCCGGTCAAGTTGAACCGGCTTTGATTGCTTCTATCGCTGTTCTCGTTATTGCTTGCCCATGTGCTTTAGGCCTTGCGACACCAACTTCCATTATGGTTGGAACAGGGAAAGCAGCTGAGAGTGGAATTCTCTTTAAAGGTGGAGAACATCTCGAACGTACACATGAACTAAATGCAATCGTCTTAGATAAAACAGGAACCATTACAAAAGGAAAACCAGAAGTTACGAACTTTACAGGTGACACGGAAACATTACAGCTGCTTGCAAGTGCGGAAAAAGGTTCTGAACATCCACTTGCAGAAGCTATCGTTGCCTATGCTACAGAAAATGATATTGAATTTCTTAATGTAGATGATTTCACAGCAATACCGGGGCACGGTATAAAAACCGTTATTTCCAAACAAGAAATCCTTGTTGGTAACCGAAAGCTGATGCAGGATAATCAAGTTGAAATCAAGAATGCAGATCAAGAAATGGTGCAATTGGAAAACGAAGGCAAAACAGCGATGTTAATTGCAGTCAATGGTGTATACCGTGGTATTGTTGCGGTTGCGGATACCGTTAAAGAAACTGCCAAAGATGCAATTAAAGAGCTGAAAAACCAGGGACTGGAAGTTATCATGCTTACAGGAGATAACGAACGAACTGCTGAAGCAATAGCTAAACAAGTAGGCATCAGCAAGGTCATCGCTCAAGTGTTACCGGAAGAAAAGGCTGAGAAGATAGAAGAACTTCAAGCTGAAGATAAGAAGGTAGCGATGGTTGGAGACGGAATTAATGACGCTCCAGCGCTTGCTGTAGCTGATATCGGAATTGCGATTGGAACGGGAACTGAAGTGGCTATTGAAGCCGCTGACGTAACAATTCTGGGAGGAGAGCTATTGCTCATCCCTAAAGCGATCAAGATCAGCCATAAAACGATTAAAAACATCAGACAAAACCTATTCTGGGCATTCGGATATAATACTGCCGGAATCCCAATTGCAGCAATCGGTCTGCTTGCTCCATGGATTGCGGGAGCCGCAATGGCTTTAAGTTCCGTAAGTGTTGTTACGAATTCACTTCGCTTGAAGAGAGTGAAATTATAAAGTGAAACTTCAATCAGTGGGGATTTTTCTTCACCCCGGACGATAAAACAGCTCAATTTAAAGGAGGTGAAAATGATTATGAAAGAAACGTTAAACGTACAAGGCATGACATGTGGCCATTGTAAAATGTCAGTAGAAGGTGCGTTGAAAAAATTGGAGGGCGTAACAGACGCTGAAGTCAATTTAGATGCCGGTCAAGTAGATGTCACTTTTGATGACTCCAAAGTAAATGTACCTGCTATGAAAGAAGCAATTGAAGATCAAGGATACGACATAGCATAATATAAAAGCTGGATTTCAGGTAATGAAATCCAGTTTTTTTTAATAAGGAAGAGAAAATCTTTGGAAATCAATCCTATCAATATAGGGGATGAAGCCACTAATGATTTGCTGCCCCCTCAATTGATCACTTCACTTTCAAAAACTTTTATTAGATTTTTATACCAATCCTTTTATGTATAGAACGATGCATTCTGAAATAAATAATTGGAAACAAGATGCTGATATGATTAAGAACTTAGGGAAATTCCCACAAATTCCTCTAGTTGTTATTGGTCGGGATAAAGAGTATAACATCAGGTAAGGAATGATGGAGGGTGAACCGGAAGCGGAATTACGCTTATTGGAAGAGAAGTGGCAAGAGTTGATCAAGCAGCAAGCTAAACTGAGCAAGAACAGTGAATTGATATTTGCAACTACGTCAAGCCATATGATTCATCTCGATAGACCGGATGTAATAATTGGAGCAATCCATAAACTAATATTGGATAGAGACAAATTAGTAAAAATTAGTAAAAAAGTGTCAGGAGTTTTAAAATGAGTGATGATTGGAGATCGTGTGCTACCGAAATAAAGACCTTTATCTTTAAATTGAAAGAAAGGATTAAAGAAATTATAGATGATAACTTTGTAGGTACAGATGGAAAAGATAGCTGGCCTTTTGATGAAGCTGAACTTTTCTTGTTAAGAAACTATATCGCTGGAAAGGTGCAAAAGCTACTAATAAAGAATAATGAAAACCTCTTGACATAAAAGCAATATCATAAACTAAACTTAAATTGAAAAGCAGCCCTTGATGATTTTAGTGATGAAGCGAAACTTTTTGTGAGTATAACCCAGTAAGGGGCATGATCCATAGGAGTCGTAATATTTTACTAAGTCTAACTCGGACTGCTTTTTAAAGTTTTAAAAAACATATTAGTTGGTTCTTGCTTCTTACATAAGAACACCTTGAACAATAAGACCAATTACTAACCCAAGAAAGATAGAGGATAAAGTACCCAACAAGAAATATTCCGCCCAATTGCGATCATCTAGCTGTTTGAAGCGGGCGATGGATTTGGCGGCGATAATAAAAGCGATGGACGGGTATGCGCCTATTACAGTTAGGACGATAACAAGTAATCTTTCAATATAGCCGATTAGCTTTCCACGAGAGCGGGTTGGGGAAGAGTAGGTGAAATAGTGGTATTCCCCGGTAAAACTATTTTCTGTCTTTGGTTGATCTCTCTCGATTCCATCAATCATTTTATTACGTAATGTCAATTCTCCTTCAAAGTTCGCAAATTCCGATGGCAATGAACCAACAATGTTTTTCACAATATGTCCACTGACACTTGTGGCTAAAATATAAACTATAATAATAAATAAAACCGTATTAACAAGATGTAAACTACTTGTTCCAGATAACTCTTTAAAACTTGCAGTCATATCCGGAATACTAATGTGAATGAAGAGTGTGCAGGATAACAGTATGATTACCACATGTAAGACTTGGTCCATCAAGAAAAAAACCACTCTTTTCATATTATCTGTTCTCGTACTCTTAATCGAGTCTATTAGTTTTATTTTCAGTAAATCAATTAGTAGGTGTGTGATAACAATAAAAGATAGGGGCAGAACAAAATAGTGAATGATATGTTTAAATTCAAATAGATAGACCCAGATAATGGCTAGCGCTATTCCCGAGACCAGTAAATGATGGAGAAAATGCTTCTTTAAGTATTTTAGTTTATCCTTAACCATTTGATCTGTCTGCAGCCAGAAATCAGCAATTAAGTGGGCAAGTAACAGCAATAATACAGCCATTAAACTCTCCTTTCTTTAGGTAAATATACATGTAAACGGTTGTTTACGTTTTGTCTAATATTGAGTTGAAGTTCCTCAGTTCGATCACCAACCGGTTCCATTTCCAATGAATTTAACACATCTACAATATTATAAAACGTATCTAAAATGACATCCGTCTTGCCATTTTTCATATGACTCGATATAGTAGACTTCGTCCTGCCGAGATATTCGCTGACTTTGTTTTGTTGGCCGAGCATTAAATAAAGTGAACAGACGAGGGACTGTATCTCAGTTTGTTCGTTTATTTGCTCTTGTTGTAAAAGTAAACTTGTATTTAATAGTGTTGCGAACTCGCTACTATAAACTTCGAACCCACTTGCCTCTTTGGCCCCAGCTAGTTCAAAATGAAATTGCATTCTGTTTTGTTGATTTTTAAGGAAATCATTAGCTAATCTCGCTTGTTTCATTAATGGGTGAATCCACGTTTCGATGTTTAGATTGTTTAGTTCCCCTTCGATATTGCCAAATGAGAGACCGAAATAGGGTGGATGGTCTGTGTATTTCCAAATACGACTTAAATAGAAAGCGAGTATATATGCAGATGCAAATCCATTACTAACAACGACTAATTCATCACCAGCTCGGTGTGCAACCTTTGTTGTTGTAATATATTGTGTCCAGTAAGCGATGCTAATCTGCAACTCTTGGAGGTATTCACTCAATTCATTTCCAATGTCTTCCTTAGAAGAATTGCTTACATCCATGATGAATACTGAAACTTGATTTTCCATGAATAATCAGCTCCTTTTCCTCTTAATCGTATATGAATTCGATTATATAACCGAACATACCATGAGTTCGATGCTTTAGTCAAACTCCGTATAAGTAAGAGTTTTTACTCTAACAAAACTGCTTCTTGAAAAGGAGAATAGCCTACTTTCAAGCCTCCACAGTTTTCTAGTATTTAAGGTTTTTCTGACTTTAACGTAAAGAATTACAAGACTATATTAAGTGTCTATTTAGGTGAGGCCTAGGGGAATAAAAGAGGCACTGTTCTTAACTAGAACGCACCTCTTTTATTAAGGCGATCGACTTTGAATTTTGTCTAAAAAATGACATTTTCCGTTTATAAAGCAAACGAGCCACTTTCTATATTGCTCTTTACAACTATTTTTCTTATGATTATTATAAGGGATTTTATATAGGAGTGGAGAAAACATATGAATAATGGTATCAACAACGCTAAACAGCGAAATTATAATCCGCTGATTTGGTTACTATCTATCGTGGTAGTAGGAGTTATAGTGGCAACATATTTCTTGCCGGAAATCCCAGGTGGTACAATATGGGGAATCGAATTAACGGTATTGCCGATGCTGAATGCTATATTCAACAGCTTTACCTTTATCTTTTTATTGATTGCGTTAGTTATGATTAAAAAGAAAAACATTACATTACATCGCAGATTCATCATCGCTGCTTTTGCAACGACCTTTTTATTCTGTATCTCATATTTAACGTATCACTCAATGGCTGCATCTACTAGTTACGGCGGAGATGGCCTGCTGATGTACATTTATTATTTTATACTCATCACGCACATTATACTTGCTGCCTTAATCGTGCCGCTTGCTCTGATCACACTTGGCAGAGGTTTGAATATGCAAGTGGAAAAGCATAAGAAAATTGCACGCTGGACAATGCCACTCTGGTTATATGTGAGCCTTACTGGAGTATTGGTCTATTTAATGATATCACCATATTATTAAGCATAGGTAATCTCATATTTATAAGATAGGGAAACCATTTTTTCTGGTTTCCTATTTTTATGTTAAGAAATAGAAACTCTGGATAGTTTACTTCAGTAATTACAACTATACACATCAAAAACTTGCTTGAAATAAAGTATTAAGTTGACTTTCATTGATTGTAATTATATATAATAGAAGGGCGTAAATTATTATGGTTGATCGGCAGGCAAAATTAAAACAGCAAGGATCTTACTGCAAGATACGGTACGTTTTTAGGAGGAAATACATTGGCAGCGATAACAATCGTTAAAGCTCTAAATAATAATGTCGTCATGGCTGAACATCCTGATGAGGGAGAGGTCATTGTAATAGGGAAAGGAATTGGCTTTAATCGAAAAGAGGGGGATTCCCTCTCAGCAGCACAAGCGGAAAAACTATTTGTTTTAAAAAATGAAAAAGAACAAGAACAATATAAAAAGCTGCTGCCGCAAATTGATGAAGCATGGCAAAGTGCGATTATCGAAGCGATTGGCCATATTAGTGAACGAGTGTCAGGCAAGTTAAATGAACATATCCATATCGGTTTAACAGACCACCTTTTACTTGCGATGGAGCGGGTTCGAAGTGGACATACAATTGTTAATCCATTTTTAACTGAAACGGTCACTCTTTATCCCTTTGAGCAGGGATTAGCAAAAGATGCAGTGGAAATAATTGGGGAAAAGACAGGCATTTACTTACCGAAAGATGAAATTGGATTCATCACACTTCACATACATAGTGCGTTAATGAATAAAGAGCTAGGAGAGGTAAATAGACATTCACAGCTTGTTACAAAATTAATTCATTTTATTGAAAGTGACTTTGAACTTGAGCTCGATAAGGAAAGCCTGGATTATATGCGGCTTGTCCGACATTTGCGGTTTACGATTGAACGTGTTGTGCAAGGGGAAAAAGTGCAAGAACCAGAAAAAATTGCCCAGCTGTTGAAATATGAATATCCATTATGCTATAATCTAGCTTGGAAGCTAATAAAAGTTATGCAAGAATTTTTGAAGAAAAAGGTATATGATGCAGAAGCGGTTTATTTAACGATGCATCTTCAACGTTTAAAAAAATATGAATAGCAATTATATCTGTACGTGTTACTGGATTAGGCAGGCATAAGTATGAAAGATAATTGAAGAGACTTAACATGGGGAATCTCCATGCTTCTTTTCAATGTCTTCTAAACTTATGCCTGTTTTTTTATTTCGTTTTTATTAGCTTCGATTAAAAAAATATTGGAGGAGTAAGAAAATGTGGAAAAAGTTTTTTGGTGTTTTACAGAAGCTTGGTAAAGCATTGATGCTTCCGGTGGCGATGCTGCCAGCAGCTGGTTTACTGTTAGGGCTAGGAAATGCCGCGCAACAGGATGCAATGTTACAGCTTTTGCCGTTTCTTGATGCGGATTGGATACAATTAAGTGCTCGGGTGATGGAGGACGCAGGTGATATTATATTTGCTAACCTGGCACTTATCTTCGCGGTCGGTGTTGCAATTGGACTAGCAGGTGACGGTGCAGCTGCACTTGCTGCGTTAGTTGGATATCTCGTAATGAACCAGGTGATGGGATCATGGTTAGGGCTATCTGCCGACAAGGTTGCATCAGAACCGGGATTTGCTAGTGTTCTCGGAATCCCGACATTACAAACAGGAGTTTTTGGCGGGATTATAATCGGTTTAATAGCTGCTTATGCTTATAATCGCTATCATGATATAGAGATGCCGTCTTTCTTAGGATTCTTTGCTGGTAAACGATTCGTTCCGATTATGACAGCAGCCTTTTCATTCATTGCAGGTTTGCTGATGTTGCTAGTTTGGCCACCTGTTCAAGAAGCAATGAACAGCGCGTCCCTTTGGTTAATTGAAGAAGGAACATATCTCGCCGTTTTTGCGTTTGGTTTTATTAAGCGTTTATTGATTCCATTTGGTTTGCATCATATATTCCATGCGCCATTCTGGTATGAATTTGGAAGCTATACAACGGCTGCTGGAGAGATAGTTAGAGGAGATATGACTATTTTCTTTGCCCAGCTAAGAGATGGTGTTGAAATAACAGCTGGTAATTTCATGGCTGGTGAATTCCCGATTATGATGTTTGGACTTCCAGCTGCAGCGTTAGCAATGTATCATACAGCACGCCCGGAAAGAAAGAAACTCGTTGCCGGATTACTTGCTTCTGGTGCGTTAACTTCATTCCTAACGGGAATCACAGAACCACTTGAATTTTCATTTATGTTCTTATCACCAATCCTGTTTCTAATCCATGCAATCCTGGATGGACTGTCCTTTATGCTTATGACATACCTTAGTGTAAATATTGGTTACACTTTCTCTGGCGGGGGAATAGACTTCTTACTATTTGGAATCTTGCCAGGTCAGGAACCTTGGTGGTTAGCGGTTATTGCAGGTCTTGTGTTTGCAGTGATTTATTATGTCATTTTCCGTTTTATGATTCAAAAGTTTAATCTGAAGACACCTGGACGTGAAGCGGTTAATGGTGAAGACGGGAATGAAGGTACTGCTATTGATCAAAATAGTGTACCTGCCCAGGTACTTGAAGCAATGGGTGGAAAAGAGAACATTGCCCATTTAGATGCTTGTATTACAAGACTTCGCGTATCTGTTAACAATCAAAGTGAAGTCGACAAAGATCGCTTGAAAAAGCTTGGTGCTTCTGGTGTATTAGAAGTTGGAGAGAACATACAAGCTATCTTCGGTCCGCGTTCAGAGATAATTAAAGGTCAAATGCAAGATATTATGGCAGGTAAAACGCCACAAGTAGAAGAAGAACAAAAGATAACAGAGACTAGCTCGAATAACTCGGTACAGGATGATTCATTTGTTTCCCCAATGACGGGTGAAATCAAACCAATTACAGACGTACCTGACCCTGTATTTGCAGGAAAAATGATGGGTGATGGTTTTGCAATTCTACCAACACATGGGACAATCGTTTCACCTGTGAACGGGAAAATTGTTAACCTCTTCCCAACCAAACATGCAATTGGCATTGAATCAGAGTCTGGCCGTGAAATATTGATTCACTTTGGAATCGATACGGTGAAATTGGAAGGTGAGGGCTTTGAAGCACTTGTGGCGCAAGATGATGAAGTCAAAGTAGGACAGCCTTTATTAAATGTTGATTTAAGTTATGTAAAAGAAAATGCACCATCGATTATGACACCAATCATTTTTACAAACTTAAAAGAAGGTGAAACTGTCAGCTTAACGAAACAAGGTAATGTAGAAATTGGTGACGAAGAAATTATTAAGATCCAGTAATATGTAAAACATGTATGGTAACCCCGCTTTGTATTAGATAACAAAGCGGGGTTTTTTGCACGCATTGGAAGATAAGCGAAGGCTGGGGGATAACTGCTTTAGGGTGCAGATCACCACTTCCGATTATTTTAAAGCATTCCAACTTGTAATTAGATAAATGGTTTATTTAGCACTTGATTACCGCTGTAAGCTTTTACAATCCGAATTTTGTACTACATTCCTTTTAATAATCACGTTATACATTATAATTCCATTCTAACTTACTGGTTAAGAGGCAACGATCAATTCACTGAGAAATTCTATCAACAAAGAGTCATCACTTGTAAACTTGTCATTTTGTTCTAGTATCTTTGTTTTATTTAAGCTATTGCCCGTTCTTATGTCGTTCTATTTAATGAACAATTAAAATTAATATGAGAAAAATATCGGGGGTTATACACTTTATAACGAACAAAAGAGGTGAAGTGGGAAAAAATTTAAATGGATATGTTCACAAAAAAGTAAGCGATAAATTTGAGAGGATGTGAGATTTCTAGATAATACCCTCTTACAATTACATTGATTGGCGGGTCATATGGAAATCCGCCAATCTATAGTTCGTAAAAGTTATTAAGCGTATGATATTTAGATGGGACATATTAACTGTATAAAATGCTTGATTGTCATGCACCAGCAATGTTTAAATGAATTTTCGCTCATATGCTGCTTCATTATTTTAAGAATCCGGAATAATAGTCACACCGATTGTTCGAATTGGTACATGTTTTTCACTGTTTTTACTTGTATCATTGTAATATTTCAGCATCAGATTGTTAAGTTCCACTTGAAAGTCCTTGAATTTATCATCATCCAGATTTAATTCTACGATTGAGAATGTGGAACCATCTTCAGAATTATCGTTTTCTAAGTTGGTTAAATAGGTTTTATATTGATTTAACAGTGATAATTGGTAGTAAGAATAGTAGTTTATTTTTTCATCTAAGGATGCTTTTTTCCAATCATCACTGCTCAGGCGTGCCTGCTCTGCATTTAATATATAATACTTTTCAGATACAGATCTGACCTTTTTTTCCTTTAAAACTCGTATAATCCCAGCATCTAACAATACTTGTATGTGCCGATAAAGTGTTGCTTGTGGAACATCTTTAATACTTTTAAGCATTTCCCGTGGACTTAACCCATTTTCCTTGTTCCTCATTAAAACTTGAGAAATTTTTATTCGAACTGGATGCATTAATATGTCAACTTTATTCGTCATTGGTTTATCTCTCCTATAGATTTATCTAAGTAAGAATACTCTTGTTAAGAAATAGTATAGTAACTATTATTATAATTAATAATGAAAAAAAAACAATAATTTTTAAAAAATTGATGTATTATTTTATACTTTGTGTTATTATTATTGATAATGATAATGAATAAGGGAGTGACTACTCATGAAATTACATTATGGACTAGACGATTTAAGTGAATTTGATATCGTGGCTTTTCTTCCCATTATTTTACCAATAGTGGCGATT
This sequence comes from Oceanobacillus alkalisoli, assembly GCF_022213125.1. NCBI lineage: Bacteria > Bacillati > Bacillota > Bacilli > Caryophanales > Bacillaceae > Oceanobacillus > Oceanobacillus alkalisoli. Next base: position 40,234 of record NZ_JAKNRA010000019.1, read on the forward strand.
GGACTCATTTTAGTTTTAACTGCGCTGATTGATCTTTATAGACATCGTGAAAGAAGAGAAAATGTTTTAATGTGGGCACTTATTATTATTTTTGCTAATACAATTGGTTCGATATTGTACTTTGTTATCGGAAGAAAGGAAAGTGGTGGAAGATGAAGCTAGAAATTAAAAATGTCACAAAGTCATTTAAAACTAAAACAGCAGTTAATCATTTTTCGATGGAGATTCAAAGTGGTGAATGTGTTGCTTTAGCAGGTCCAAATGGAGCAGGAAAATCGACCCTCATAAAACTTATTTCAGATATTATGAACCCTGATCAAGGAGAAGTATTACTAAACGGGAAAAACATTTCGAAAATGAAAAAGGAAATTGGTTATTTGCCGCAGTACCCTAATTTTTTCCCATGGATGACTGCCAATGAAACGCTAAACTTTATGGGAAGATTATCTGATATTGGAAAAAATGATTTGGAAAGGGGGATTCCATGGGTTTTATCAAAAGTAGGTTTAAGTGGAGAAGAGAATTCTAAGGTTGGAACGTTTTCTGGTGGAATGAAACAAAGGCTCGGTATTGCTCAGGCTTTATTACATAAGCCTTCTTTAATATTAATGGATGAACCCGTATCATCTTTGGATCCCATTGGCAGAAGAGAAGTATTAAACATTATTAATGAAATTAAGGAAGAAACAACGATTCTATTATCGACTCATATATTGGGGGATGCAGAAGAAATATGCGAAAGATTTGTCATTATAAAAGATGGGAGGAAAATAGAAGATGCGACAATGATTGACCTATTAAAAAGAAATAATAAAGATAAACTTTACTTTGAAATTACTGAAAAGGTGAAAGATTGGGTAAGGGAGATTGGAACGTTTGATTATGTGAAGAATGTGGATTTAACTGGAAATAGAGTCAAAGTGGAAGTGGATAATATTGGTTTAAACAAGGATATGTTACTGAAGAATGCTTTAAAAAATAATGTAAACCTTGTTCAGTTTAAAATAGATAGTGAATCTCTTGAGGAAATATTCTTGAAGTTGGTGGTGGACAAATGAATCAGTTTACCGTGTTAGTAAAGAAAGAACTTATTCAATTAGTACGTGAAATCAAGCTTGTTTGGTTTCCACTTGTCTTTATTTTCTTAGGTATCACTCAACCCGTTGTTAGTTATTACATGCCCTCCATCTTAGAAATGCTTGGTGGAGGACAGGTGTAACTGCTAAACTAGACTCAACAGTTTTCCACAAATAAGAGTAAACAGTTTTCACCAATTAAGACTAAACGGTTTACTAATTCCATATCCCTTTCGGTATACTTAAATCGGAGTATGTCGAAGGG